>QMLJ01000262.1 GCA_003643935.1 Deltaproteobacteria bacterium
CCCTTACAGTACGTTCCTTTGCAAACCCTATTGCCATCTCAATCGCAGCGCGTGCCAGGCCCACGCAGATTGACCCTACGAGTGCACGACCACGATCTATGGTCTGGGTAAAAAGCAGGTAGCCGCTTCCAGAAGGGCCAATGAGGTTAGAGATGGGGACATTTAAATCCTTAAGGAAGACCGTGGCGGTTGGGGCACTGCGGAGACCTGGCTTGTCATGAAGAGGGCCAAAGCTCATGCCCTGCTCATCCCGCGGGATTTTGAATGCATTGATCTCTGCAAGACCCTTTTTGCCAGTTCCTGTGTTTGCCCACACCACATAGAATGCAGCATCCCCTGCATTGATTATCGGGGTCTTGCTTCCGTTCAGCCTATAGTAATCGTCTTTCTCCAGCAGGGCCGTGGTAGAGAAGGAAGACACATCAGATCCACCCTTTTCCTCGGTCAGGCAAAAACTGGCAACAGCCCCTGAAGGCCCGAGCAGAAGCGGGAGAAATTCTTTTTTCTGTGCTGGGGATCCCCCTATTAGTATTGTGGATACAGCATGTAGTGTCTGGGCATATATGCCTGCAAAGCCAGCACATCCAAGACCAAGTTCTTCCATTACAAGGGAAAGCGTGACCCATTTCAAGGGCCGCCCACCGTAACGTTCAGGGATAATAAAGGCATTGAGCTTCTCCTGGGCGATTATCTCAAGGTATCTCTTGTCTATCTTCCCTGGCTTGCTTGCATCTATCTCGAGTGAATAGGGCTGTATCTTGTCAACGGCAATTCGGTGCAACCTATCCTTCAAGGCCTTTTGTTCCTTTGTGAGCTCGAATGATATCATCTCCTGTCTCCTCTTTGCCTGCTCTTCTGCCACTGTATGTAGTCTAGCACAGATCTCCTCTGCATAGGTGTGAGTTCGTTTGCTTCAAACAAGATTTCCCTCAAGAACTGTTTATTAAGGATATTACTGATGTTACCATTGTCTCCGGTATTTTCTTCCTGACTCTCCAGGAAATATGTTATCGGTTTATTCAGGATCTTGCTTATACGGTGCAGGTCTGATAGATACAGCCGCCTCTTGCCCAGCTCGTAGTTAGACAGGGATGCCTGGGAGCATCCCAGCTTTTTCGCCAGGTCTTTCTGGCTCATACCAAGCTCTTCCCTGGCCTTTTGTAGTTTCTGTCCTATGAGCTCGTAGGCCTTCACCCGGTCCTCCCTTGTAGCTTATAATGTTCTACAATCGTTTACCAGGGTGTTCGTCCTGTAGGCAATGCTTGAGATTCTATCCAGAATCATCTAGTCCATAGGCCCTTTATTATAAATCTGAGGCAACATTCAAGGAAAAGCCTTAAGCGCCTTGGTCCATGGCGCTTAAGGGGATCAAAAGGTCTTCTGTCCTCATTCGTATATCTTTTCGTCCACGGCGTCCGCCTCTTTCGCGTCCGCCTCGTAGTCCCTTACAAGGCGCTTTTCCAGTGTTTTGTAGAATTCCCTGTACCATTCGTGGGCAATTATCATGGACATGACCTCGTTTGTACCCGTCCATATGGATGCGAGCCTCAAGTCGCGGTATATACGTTCTACTGGCAGCACGTTTGTATAGCCTATGCCACCGATCACCTGCATGGAATTGTGCACGACCTTCTGGCATGCCTCTGTCACGAACTTCTTGGTCTCTGAGACCATTCTCCTGATCACATACTTGTCAGCGCCATCGTCTACCGCCCTTGAGGTTGCATATATCATGGCCCTTGATGCATCCAGCAGCATGGCTGCCTCCGCCACCTGGAAGCTAACTCCCTGGAAACGGTTTATAACCCTGCCGAACGCCTTTCTCTTTGAGGTGTAAGCTGTTGCTATATCCAGTGCTGTTCTTGCCGGGCCTATGGTCATTGCAGCCGTGCCAAGGCGCTCTGGTATCATCATGGTAGTAAACACGGCATATGCGCCGTCCACCTCTCCTATGACATTTTCCCTTGGCACCTTTACATCCTTGAATACAAGCCTGCCTGTGCCGCCGCCGCGGTCTCCCATTAGGCCGTACAGGTACTTTGTCTCAACACCAGGACTCCTGTCCACGACAAAACATGTAAGTGCCTTGTGGGGTTCTGCATCAGGGTTTGTTCGGGCGTATACCAGGAAATAGTCTGCTCCCTCGGCGCCTACAATAAAGCGCTTCTGGCCATTCAAGAGAAAATAATCACCCTTGTCCACTGCCGTGCTGGTTGCGCCAAAAAAGTCAGAGCCGCCGCGTGGCTCGGTAAGGCATTCTGCGGCGAATATGTCACCCCTGAGCAAGGGCTTCACGTACTTTTCTTTCTGCTCGTCTGTCCCGTGCTGTATAATGGCATCGCACACAAGTTCTGCCCCCACACCAAAGATGCAAGAAAAGATGTAGCCGAGCGTTCCCACCTCTTCCATTACCATGCAGGTTGAGACCCAGTCCATGTCCCTGCCGCCCCACTTCTTTGGATAACGGCAACCCATCAGGTTTCTCCTGCCTGCTTCCCTGAGAAACTCCTTGGGAAATTGGATCTTGTCCTCGTCCATGTCCAGTATCATCTGTTTTGGTACCCACTTGACGAGATCCCTTACCTCGTCCCTCAACTTAAGCTGTTCATCTGTTAACATGTAATCAAACATAACTTTCTCCTTTTTTCTTTTGCCCACCAGGGCGGGTTATTAAAATAAACCGTGTTATGATAATTCTTGCTGACAGGGTTTTATTCAGCATTTTTATACTCTTCGCGCAGGTTGTATTTCATGCCCTTGCCACTTGGTGTGGGTGGCAGGTCTCAACAAGCTTGATGATGCGTGGTATCTTATATCTGGCAAGCCTGTCGGACAAGTATGACCTGAGGGTTTCATAATATTTTTGCCTTTGGAAGCCTTTTAATGCTTTTGTTATCTTAAAAAACACTATGTTATAATTTAATATGACAAAATGTAATTTCTTGTCAAGAAACTTTTTCATCCATCATTGGGGTCAGGTCTTGAATTGTGACTAGTTCCATTTCGATAATCCCGGCGAGTTGGCGGGCGCTCATAGGGCTTGGTCCCCATGTATCTCATAAACTCGTCCTCTGCATATTGCTACAAGAACCCCCAGCTCAACATGGTCAAGAAAATCACCAAGATCTTCA
>QMLJ01000263.1 GCA_003643935.1 Deltaproteobacteria bacterium
AAATAAGTCGATTCTCGCAACTCAAATGCGTTTTTTAGAATGCTTAGGACGATAAGATCAATAGTCGTGAACTTGGGTTCCGTCATTAAAATTCCTAGGCAGGAAAACGGCATATTCCATCTGTTACATTCACTCCGCCATCCATGGCCCGCTCACTTGCTAATTTTGGTCCTTCCGCTGCCCTGCTCCAGGACCAAAATGACACCGCCTCTAGAACATAGAGCTTTCCTGCTGGCAAATAAAATCGGTCTTGGACACGCATATACTAAAACAATAATTCTATCATCACTATTAAGCACTAACAACGCTAGCGTTATAAAGTTATACAATAATTATTTGCCTTGTCCTACCATCAGGAGGAATACACCCCGAGAAAACCTGTGCTTCTTCAGCAAAGTAGTAAAACTAGGGTTTTATTCCACCTGGAATGTATATACAAGACCTATACCTATGTATCTCAGGTCTAGGTCTATATCCTGGTCAATACCAATTATGGCATAGCCAGTCTCATTAAAGGCTGTACCTGGGTCATCGCCGTACCACACCTGATCCTGAACACCATCGGTCCTTATACGGCCATAGATGCCATCTACATATGCACACCATCCATGCGCAAGCATATACATCGCTGACAAGGATATAGATACGCCTTCTCCCGTACAATTACCCCGGCTTAACTTGTAACGTAGAAGGTGATCGTCCTTGTCTTTTACCCTTACCTTGGGGCTGTAATCCAGGTTGGCAAACAAGTACATGCGTCTCAATAACTCCAACCTATACTCAAGGCCTGCATACCAGGATCTATAATCTACCTTGTAGTAAATCACATGTCCTGGTACAAATATACCACTGTTCTCTGACCCCGTGGTTACCTGTAAAGTATCATAGCCCGAATAAGTAAAAGAATAATAACTGTAGCCTGCCCTAAGGCCGCAAGAGCTGTGGCCGTAGTGCATGAGAAAAAGGTGCGCACCTATGTTCGCAACGTTGCCTTCTGCCTTTAGACCTGTTTCTGAGTATATCAGCCTGCTTGCCTGGCTAGATCCAGATGATGAACCATTCAACTCTAAGTCTGTATCCTCCATAAATGTCCCATACCTTCTGGATGGCGCCTTGAGGTAAGATACACTAAATCCAAAATCTTTGTATGATAAGGAATATTTAAACCCGGCCATATACATGTCCAAAGGCCACTTGAGCTCACTAGTACCCGTCCCTAGCGTAATATCATAGGTTGTATTTCCCCGAAGGTAACCTGCCTGAAGGCCGAAATTTACAGTCGGTTTGGCCGCAAAGGCAGGTAGTGTGCTCGTCAGCACAAAAATGAAGGCCCAAAAGATAGATGCTTGTAGTCTAGGCATAAAAATCCACAATAAATTAATGGAGGCGGCAACCGGATTCGAACCGGTGAATAACGGTTTTGCAGACCGTCGCCTTACCACTTGGCTATGCCGCCATTTTTTATGATTTTATAATGGTTAGGCAAAATGAAAGTCAAGTTAAATCATGGGACTTCCACTCATCACCCTCTCATTCTGGGTAAATATGTATGTCTTGAAGTCTTGACCTGTCTTGATAATCTTCCGCATATCAGAGCGCCTAGTCCACCTGCTGTGCAGCCAGAACCAGTGCGTAGGGTATTTCCTTACAATAGATTCCACCCAGGTCTGCATGACCTGTGAAAGGTCAAAGATACCCTCCCTACCCTCAGTGAAATCCCTTGAATCAATCGGGGCATCAAAACACACCATGTATTTACCCCTTTCCTTTATCGCGTAAACAGGTACAATTATGGCATCACCCTTTATGGCAATAAAGGCAGGCGCAGGATTTGTGGGTGCAGGCATGCCAAATACATTACAAAACACCTTGTCTCCTCTCTTGCCCCTCTGGTCCACTAGTATCCCTATAACCCTCCCCTTCCTGAGCTCCCTTATCAGCATGAGAGCCTTACCCTTGGGAGGAAGTATGGTTGCACCGGAGCGTGAACGTATGGAATCAACGATAGACTCCATCAATGGATCCTTTCTCCTGTCCGCCATAACGCAGAATTCTATATCCATGAGCCTTGGAAGATGCGCCAGTACCTCCCAGTTGCCTATATGACCCGTAATAAGCATCACCCCCCTGCCAGAGGCGATGGCCTGATCAAGAAAATGTCTTCCTTCAACCGTGATCCTCCTGGAAAGTTCGCTTCGGTCCATGTAGGCAAACCTTATGGCATCAACAAGTATGTCTCCGTGCCTCATAAATACCTTAAGAGTATCATATCTCGCGTAATCATTACCCAGGGCTTGCTTCATCTGTATACTTGCTATTTTCCTGTGCAAGGGATCCAAAACCCAGCCTAAAAGGCCAAAGAACCTTGCAATGGCAATTGCCACAGCGTATGGTACATGCCTGAGCAACCATATCATACCAAGTGAAAATATATAGCGTATCTTTCTTAGCATATTGTTCTCCTTAGGACTTATTCAACCTGGCAAATGAAGTCGTCTCTTGTATAGGTCTCTTGTATAGGCATGATCCAATTTATTATGTCTAGATCTGCAGATCCCTTACTATCCAGCCAACGGCATCCTCTAAATCCTTAGCAATATACTCTGCCCTGGAACCTACGCCTAAGTCAGTGGAATCGCTGAGTAATATCCCTTTGCCTCCGACCCTGTGTATTGTCTCCATATCTATATCCTTATCACCTACCATATAACACTCCTCAAGCTTGAGGCTGAACCTCTCGGCAGCCTTTTTAAGCATTCCAGAGGCAGGCTTTCGGCAAGGACAATCGAGCCTATATTCAGGTAAAATTCCTTCTGGATGATGGGGGCAATAATATATGGCATCAAGCCTTGCTCCCTGCCTTTTTAATAGATATCTTAGCCTCTCATGTATCATGGCCAGCCTTTCTTCGCTCAGATAGCCCCTGGCTATGCCTGACTGGTTTGTTACAACGATAACAGGCAACCCTATCGAATTCAAAAACCCTATGGCATCACCTACGCCTGAGAGTATCTCTACACCTCCAGGGTCACTCAGGTATACCTTGTCCTTTATTATGGTACCGTCCCTATCCAGAAATATGCCTCTTCTCAGCAACCTTCTCTATCTCCTGCACTAT
>QMLJ01000264.1 GCA_003643935.1 Deltaproteobacteria bacterium
AATCTCCTTGCGATGTCCCTGGCTGCCACCTGCCCCACATGCTGTATGCCAAGTGCATAGATAAATCTATCAAGGCCTACATCCTTACTTTTCTCTATGGATGTCAAAAGGTTCCTTATGGACTTATCCTTGAAACCTTCCAGCTTCCTTAAGTCATCCTCCTTAAGGCGGTACAGGTCTGATACATATGCAAGGCCCAGCCTGTCCACCATCTGATCCACTGTCCTGATGCCCAAGCCATCTATGTCCATGGCATCCTTTGATGCAAAGTGATATATGCTCTCCTTTATAATGGCAGGACAGGACATGTTTACGCAGCGCCACAGGGCGCCGTCTTTAACAAGTTTTGAATTGCACACAGGGCATCTCGAAGGCATGCTGAATACGGACTCGGTACCATTCCTCCTGGTTTTAACCGGCATTACTATTTCTGGTATAACGTCACCTGCCCTCTGCACCACCACTACATCGCCTATGCGTATGTCTTTTCTCTTGATCTCGTCTTCGTTGTGTAATGTTGCCCTTGATATGGTCACGCCTGCCAGTCTCACAGGCTCGAGCACGGCGACAGGGGTTACAGCGCCAGTCCTCCCTACCTGGAGCGTAATATCTTTCAGCCTGGTAGTGGCCTGGTCAGGTGGAAACTTGTAAGCAACACACCATCTTGGTGACCTGGCCTTGTTTCCGAGCATCTCCTGATCACGTATGTCATCTACCTTGATTACTATGCCGTCTATCTCGTAAGGAAGGGACTTCCTTTTTTCATGCATGTACTCCACGAATTCAATTACCTCGTTTATGCCATTACATAGCATTCTTTCAGGATTCACCTTGAAACCAAAAGATAGGAGCGTGTCCAGGACCTGAGACTGTCTCTCTATGCCTAGCACAAGTGGTTCGGATATGGCATAAGCAAAGAATACAAGCGATCTCTGGGCCGTTATACTTGGATCGAGTTGCCTCAGTGAGCCTGCTGCGGCATTCCTGGGATTGGCAAACAGTGGTTCGCCTGTCATTGCACGCGATTCATTAAGCCTCTCGAACTCGTCCTTGTACATGACAACCTCGCCGCGTACCTCCAAGACTTCGGGTAAGTCTTGGCCTAGAATTCTCAGTGGTACGGTCTTTATTGTCTTCAGGTTCTGGCTTACATCCTCGCCCGTTCTTCCATCTCCCCTTGTACCACCGCGCGAGAATACCCCTTTTTCATATATAATCTCAACTGCAAGTCCATCAAACTTGGGCTCGCAGCAATAAAAGATATCCTTCTTCCCCAACCACTTTGCTATCCTATCATGAAATTGAATCAATTCGCTTGTATCCATTGCATTGTCTATGCTCAAAAGCGGGATCCTGTGTACCATGGGTGGAAAGGCATCGAGCGGCTTTGTCCCCACTCTTTGCGTGGGAGAATCCGGGGTTATCAGTTCTGGATGTTCTTGTTCGATCTCCATGAGCTCACGCATGAGAGAATCGTATTCTCCATCAGAGATCTCAGGGGAATCCAACACGTAGTAACGATAATTATGGTATTCTATGGTACGCTTGAGTTCTTCTATCCTTTCTTTCAGCATAACCTGGTTTTCCTCTGATTATAGAGCATAATGAAAAGACCTTTACCAGTATAACACTTGGGTATCATAAAAAGTACTTGAACAAAAGTTTTTAATGGTTATTAATATAGTTCAAGCATGTTATTTCAATGATGCTATACTTAGGTTAATTATTATTATGAATCTATAAGGAGATTGTTATGGCAAAGGTAGTTTTTAATGTACAGGATCAGTTTCTTAACCAGGCAAGGAAAGAAAAGGTTCCGATAGTCATCACGCTTATCAATGAAGTGAAGCTCAACGGGTTTGTCAAGAGCTTTGATCCCTTTTGCATTTTACTACAGAATGACCGCCCTGTATTGATATACAAGCACGCGGTGGCGACAATCGAGCCCAAAGACAAGGATTCCCAGTTAAAAGATTTTCTTTCATGAGAAAGGCAGCTACACCCTTCACTCTGATTATTGCCTTGTGCCTGTTGTTCATTGTATCAAGCCCGTCAGAGGCCTTAGCTGGCCCCTTTATCACAGTCAAGGGTATAGGATCCATAGAGCAGGGTAACGTGGCAAAGGCAGAGTACCTGGCATTGAACGATGGGTTCAACAAGGCGCTTTTAATAAAGGCCATGCAGATGGTTCCAACATCACAGATACATGCCCTCCTGGAGGCATTTCCCGGGTATTTATCCATAAGGGGGACAAGAGACATCACGCAGTATCAGATAGCAAAGAGGGCTGAAGAGAATAACGTGCTTGTACTCACCATTAACCTCCAGATAAATGACACGCATCTAAGGCAGTGGCTCGATTCAAAGACACTTACTGTGCCAACTGAGTCAAGACCTAGAATACTTGTCGCCATCTCGTATACACAGGGCCAGGGAGAAAAACCATATGCATGGTGGGAAAAAGGTGGCAAGCCCAGGTATTCCCCTTTTGAAAAGGCGTTGGTAGAGAGGCTTCAACAATGGGGCGAGAACACCTTTCCAGATCCACCCTCTCATGTGACCTACAACCAGGAGAATAGCCTTACTGATATGGCAAAGACTTCCGGTGCTGACCTGCTCCTGGAAGGCGAAATGAGCTACGAAAGAAATGAACAAGGACTCTACACTTCAACGCTCCACCTTGAGCTAATAGACACCCTAAAGGGTGCTGAGATGTATTCATGGAGTATCAAGCAGGTCTCTGACATGGGGCCTGATGATATGAATTCCTACCTGGCGGAAAAGCTGATTCCACCTATACGTGCAAGGATAATAAGCAAGATCTTGGCCCAGAATCCTGTCATTACAAGCACCAGTATATGCATTGACGGCATCAGGGACTATGCCACATACCAGGCCATGATAAACGCACTCGGTGCCATGGAAGACGTCCTGAAGATAACCCCATCGAGCATAAAGGGACATGCAATATCTAATAGCCTTACTATAAGAGGCAGTATTACGCATATACTCAAGGCATTAAAGGAAGAGCAGATAACGGACATGGATATCGAGATAAAACCCGAGGGCGCATATATAAAGATTATAGAGCACCAATA
>QMLJ01000265.1 GCA_003643935.1 Deltaproteobacteria bacterium
AATCGATATACCTCCTTGCATTTTCTTCCCCTGAAAAATCCAGGAAGTATCTTCCAATAACCTCTTCTAACTTATAACCCAATATCTTTTCCCATGCAGGGTTCACATAGGTGATTGCCCCATCGGTCCCGAGCGTCAGGATAATGTCAGGAGAACTCTCACTAAGGGACCTGAACTTTTCCTCGCTGCTCTTTAGCGCCTCTTCGGCGCGTCTTTTTTCCTCTATCTCGTGCGCCAGCTCCATGTTCTTTTTGTAGAGCTTGTCCCTGGTCCTCTTCAAGAGACCGCTGGTGTAGGCAGAGATGAACGCCACCACGTAAAGTAAAGCCGAGAATGCCAATAAATCCAGGAAAAGGTCTATCCACCTGAGGTTATATACCAACACAGGGTTCTGGTGTGGAAGAAAGCCAGAGTGTTCAAGGCTTGCCATAAGGCTGAAGACGATAGCACAGGTTGTGGCTACTATAAAAGGTATCCTCCTTGGGCCGACAACCCCGACATACATGATCAGTGCCGCATAGGCAGCAGTTAGGTGCCAGGCCCTGATGCCACCAATGAAATAGATGACCGCTGTATATCCTATGATTTCCAAGAGGTTGATGAAAAGTGAAAAATATTCGTAGTAACTCCGGCGTGTGATATGCTTCAATACCCATAGGGTTGGTATGTTCATTAGTATTATGTAGACAACGGATAGGCTTACCCCAATGAACGAGTTTGTATCAATGGTATGGTAGAAGAACGTGATGCACGCGAACAACCACATGAACAGGCTTGCACCGGATCTTACCAGTGCACCCTGTAGATGCGTCTTGTAAAGGCGGCCTAGTTGATCTGGCTGGAGATATTTACCCTTCTGGGTGATCCCTGTGCCTGGAGCGCGGTTTTGTTCTTTTGTATCTCCCATGGCTTTGAACTCAAGCAACATTCACCAGAGTAAGGCCAAGGGATCTTGAGACCCTCTTCCGGTAAACTGCCATCATACCCACCTTGATACACACCTTGCATTTGTCGATAAATGCCACGGTGGACCATGGTTTTAATACAAAGTCCTTGCCCATGTAACATTGTGAAGCAGGAATCGTACCATAAAGGGATTGGCATGCAACTAGCTGTTATCACAGGCGATTTAAGCTTGCGCTTGTTGGTGTTACAGGATAAGCAACCATGGTTTCCATCGGTGTGACAGATAATTGACGATCTCTTGCGTTTTAAAACGCCGGGGTTAGGGTATACATGCAGATAACTCCGTCTGTCATGTTGAGCTCTGCCTTTGTCTTCTCTCCTTCGAGTACATTTATTATCTTGCCTTTGATGTCTTCACCCACCTTTTCCAGGCTTGTACCCTCAAGGATTGCACCTGCGTTTATGTCCATGTCACTTTCCATGCTCCTGTATGTGCGGGGATTACTCGCCACCTTTATGACCGGCACTACCGGGAAGCCAGCAGGTGTGCCGCGGCCGGTTGTGAAGATGATAAGCTGCGATCCCGCTGCAGCAAGGCCTGTAATGGACTCGGTGTCGTAACCCGGGCCATCCATTATAATAAGGCCCTTATCTGATGGGATCTCCCCGTACTCCACGACCTGGTTTATCGGGGTGCTGCCTCCCTTTATAATGCAGCCTAAAGACTTTTCCTTTATCGAGCTCATGCCTCCGTCCATGTTGCCTGGAGCTATTACGAGCGATGCCAGGGGTCCCAGGATATCGTGCGTGAGCTTTTCTGCTTCTGATATTATCCTCTCCACCTCTCCAGCCACCTCGGGACTGCTTGCCCTGTTTTTTAGTATATGTGTAGTCCCAATCATCTCTGTTGTCTCTGTAAGGATGACCGTGGCCCCTTCTTTTACAAGCCAGTCAGAGGCAAGGCCGACCGCGGGATTTGCGGTTATACCGGAGAACGCATCAGACCCCCCGCATTCAAGGCCCATGGTTAGAGTGTCCAGGGTAAAGTCTTTCTGCTTTATCCCCTTTGCGTGATCAATGAGTTTCTTTACAATACCTGCTGCCTTTTCAGCCGTCTTGATTGAGCCTCCGTTATCCTGGACCTGCAAGAACTCGACGGGCTTGCCAGAATTGGCTATGGCAGTTGCAATTGTCTCTGCCTTTATCACCTCGCAGCCGAGCCCCACCACAAGGGCTGCCGCAACATTCGGGTTCTTACCTATGTTGGCGAGTGTCCTTGTGTGCAGCTCTATTTCGCGGGCCCTACCACAGCCGTGCCCGTGGTACAGGGGTGTTGAAGCAGGGACCATCTTTGCTATCATGTTAACTACCCCGTTCACGCAGGAAACAGAGGGTATGATCGCCACGTGGTTCCTTATGCCGACTGATCCGTCCGGCCTTTCGAAACCCTTGAACGAATGCATCTTATATCCCCTCAGTATCTATGTTATGGGTGTGTATCCACTCGCCTTTTTCTATATCCATTGATGCAATGCCTATGACCTCGCCGTACTTTATTACCTGGTCTCCTTTCTTAAACCCCTTGAGTGCCACCTTGTGGCTGTAAGGTATGTTGGTACCTGCCGTGATTTCTTGGCCTTGTCTTGGCAGGCGTATGCTTTCCCCCTTTTTTATGTCGTGGAGGGCCACCCCCACGTTATCCTTTTCATTGATGATGATTATATTGGGTTTTTTCATATATAACCTTATATAGTATAGCTATCAGCCCTCAGCCCTGTCCGTTGTAGAAAGGTGTAAGGTACAAGGTACAAGGTATAGGGTTCGAGGTATAAGGTTCAAGGTATAGGGTTCAAGGTGTAAGGTTCGAGGTATAAGGTTCAAGGTAAAGAAAAGCGTCAGGCATGTACATACAGCCACATATCTTCACATTTCCCTATAAATCCTTCTGTTCCCCTGTTTTGACCGTTGTCCGTTGTAAAACCCAATACCTCTTCCTGGCGCCTGGCGCCTGACGCCTGTTTTTTTAACCGACGCCTAGCGCCTTAAACCTTATACCCTACACCTTGTACCTTACACCTTATACCCCATACCCTATACCCCATACCCTACACCTTGTACCCCATACCTTATACCCTATACCCTACACCTTATACCCCATACCTATTCTTTATTCCTTCCTTGTTCA
>QMLJ01000266.1 GCA_003643935.1 Deltaproteobacteria bacterium
AGAACGTATCCTTCTGAGAGACCTGCTCTCTATCTGTCTCACCCTTTCCCTTGTAATCCCGATCTTAATAGCAATGTCCTTCAGGGTGGATGATGGCTCATTAAGGAACCTTTCCCTTATTATAAACATCTCCCTTTCAGAGAGTAGGGAAGGGCAGGATGTTAATATGTTATTGAGGTGAAATGCCCTCTCTTTCATAACGCACAGATCCTCTTGGCTCGGCTTGCTATCTATAATATAGTCCATCAGTGTACTGTCTTCACTGCCTTCCCTATTCAGGGCTGAATCCAGTGAGAAAAGCGATCTTGCGTGTGTGAGTCTCCCTATATGTGGCTGATAAGTCTTGTGTATAAAACTCTGAATGTATGCCCTTATCCACCATATAGCATAACAGATGAACCTTACTCCCCTGTCAGGATCAAAGCGCGTTAATGCCTTTATAAGGCCCATGTTCCCTTCTTGGATGATCTCGAGCGGTCTGTAACCCAAATGAAAGTATCCTTTACTTATCTTAACCACGAATCGTAGATTACAGGTAATAATTTTATCACCTGCATCTACGTCTCCTTGCTTGTATTTTTTTGCAAGTTCCACTTCCTGCTCAGCGGTAAGTAAAGGATAGTCTTTTATTCTCTTGATATAAAGGTCTAAATCAGAACCGAGACTGCTACTCCCCATGGCCCCTCCCCGGAGAGGATCTTAACTACATAGTTACATGACAACTTTCACACGGTCAAGGAAATTTTTAAATAATTTATCACGTAGATTGTCTCATTATCCGTATAAACAATATATTAGAAACCCTCACGCGATGATTGTATGGAGATATGTAACTTTCACAGAAATGAGGACTCATTCATTTCTACATATCCAGGCCGAATCAGGTTCTTTGTTTTATGGCAAGGCGGTTTTTCCGGGAAATCTTGTCGATAGGAAAACAATGTAGATGGACGGCAAATGCGTCAGCCTACAACTAGATAAGAATAAGAGGGAGGGGTTGTATAGTCTATAGGGTGTGCGGAGTATTCGAAATCACGCACTTGGACCAGGGAGATCGATTTATTTTGGACACCACTGATTACCTGTTGCAAAATTACGGGTATGTATTAAGATTCTATTGCAGTGGACATACTTATGGTAGCTCAAGTTTATGGAAGATAACACGTTTGTCTTGGTCATAGAGTCTCTTTCCTACGGTGGCAGGGGTGTTGGCAGAAGGTCGGACGGAAAGGTGGTTTTTGTGCCGGGAGTCATCCCTGGGGAGACCGTCTTAGTCTCGGTGGTAAAACAACATCCAAGCTTTATTAATGCAAGGATTGTCGAGGTACTTAAGCCGTCACCATCAAGACAGCCCCCTCGTTGCATGACATTTGATAAATGCGGGGGGTGTGACTGGCAACACATGCCGTATGAATACCAGGTTAAGTGGAAGCAGGATATTCTCTTGGGTGAGATATCCAAGATAAACAAGCTGACGCCTGAAGAGGTCCAGCCACCAGTGGAATCAATAGAAACATACGGGTACAGGAGGACTGCAAGGATACAGTGCAAATATATTAATGGGCAACCTGTCCTGGGTTTTTTCATGAAAAGGTCTCACAGAATCGTAAGCTTTGAGGAATGCCCCGTGCTGGCAGGTCCTCTCCAGGTTGCCTTTGATGGTCTTAGGTGTGCGTTGGAGAGGCATCCCCTCCCATCACTGGTATGGTTTGACATGCAGGCACCTAAAGATGAAGTTCTTATCTCTGCAAGGCTAAAGGGAAACATATCCAAGGACTTGGAAAAGTCTATGTATGAAATATTTATGGCTACTGATGTTCCGGGTATGTCCTTTACTGTACTGGGTGATAAGAGACGTGATTATGTTTTTGGACAGAGGTATTTAGGATACACTGTTGATGTAAATGGTAAGGCCCTTGAAATGGTTGCAGGCTTTGGCAGCTTCATGCAGGCAAACCATTATGTAAATACAAAGATGATTGACTACGTAGCCCTTCTTGCAGGAGGGGCCGGTAATAAAATACTTGATCTCTACAGCGGTGGCGGCAATTTCAGTATTCCCCTTGCCTCACTTGGCAACAAGATAACTGCAATCGATAGAAATCCCAGGCTCGTTGCACAGGGAAAGAGAAGTGCCAGGCTGAATGACATATACAGTGCCAAGTTTATTTGCATGGATAGTCTTAAGGCAGTTAAGCAGATGGCATCAGAATCCATAACATTTGACACGGTTATCCTTGATCCACCACGCGAGGGCGCGAGAGATGTCTCAGGATTTATACCAGGACTTAATGCCGAGAGAATTATCTATGTTTCGTGTAATCCCTTGACTCTCGGAAGGGACCTGTCAATATTAATCTCTAGGGGATATAGGTTCAAGAGCCTGAAATTATTTGACATGTTTCCCCACTCATATCATATAGAGAGTATAGCATTCCTTCAGAGGTAGATCCGTAAGGTTTGTACACCTAGTGTTTTTTTCACATAGATCTGGACAAATCCTTATGCCTGACTGTATATTTAACATCCATGGGACCTGCTAAGAAAGTTGGTATTGCGTGCAAGGAAGGTAACAAGGATGCCCTTGGACTGGCTATAGAGCTTGTGCCTAGGCTTGAGAAGGCCGGTATAAAGGTGCTCTTGGAAGATCACATCTCTCAATACATGGGGCTAAATTCAACGGAAAACCTGTGGTCCAATTCAGACCTCCTCGTGGTTGCTGGTGGTGACGGTACCTTACTCAGGGCAGTCCATAAATCCATCGCAAAAGAAATACCCATACTCGGTGTGCACATGGGTAGGTTAGGATTCCTGGCAGAGGTTACACCAGAGGAGATCTATACTGTTATAGGCTCTGTCTTAAAGGGTGACTACTTAAAGGACGAGAGGACCACTTTTGATGCAGAAATAATAAGGGAGGGAACCAGCATATCAAAGGATACTGTGCTGAACGATGTTGTTATAAACAAGAGCGCACTCGCAAGAATAATAGAGATCGAGGTATGGGTAGATACCACTTTTATCACCCGTTACAGGGGCGATGGTCTTATTCTATCCACGCCTACCGGTTCTACTGCTTACAACCT
>QMLJ01000267.1 GCA_003643935.1 Deltaproteobacteria bacterium
AGAGTTCCCTTGACAAGCCTAGCATCTCTTCCCACTGTCTGCCATCGGGCAAAAGGCTTCCAAGGTCTGCCATGATTATATGCGTGCCCATGGAAGCAAGTTTCCCTGCAATCGCATAGCCTATGCCTGTCTTTTTTCCTGAACCGGTTATTAGTGCTACCTTGCCTTTTAGATCCTGATACATAATGCCTTCCTTTAGATATTTATTTCTGAATGCATTACATAAACTGAATGTTATTCATTAACGACATACATGTCAACAACTTTTTTTCAAGGCCGGGCAAAAAAACAGACGCCAGGCAAAAAAGAACATGTCTGTGGTCCGTTGTCCTTTGTAAAACCAGCCTATGTTTTCTCATACAGCGCCCATAAACCTCATGCCCCATACCTTGCACCTTGCATATCTTTCTACAACGGACAACAAACCGCTGACAAAACCGTAAGTCAGGTTGAGGAAGTGAGACCCAACAAGCACTGAAATGTTAAAGAGTAGAAGGACAAGGTTCACGGAGGACGGAGACCGAAGACCAGCGCCTAGAACCTTTTATCCCTCGAACAGCTCTGGCTGCATCTCTACGGTGAGGCCGTCGCTTTTCTCAAGCCTTGCTGCAAGCACTTCTATCTTTGGCAACTCGTATGCGAAGAAATACCTGAGTGCATACATCTTGCCCTTGTAGAAATTAAGGTCTGCATCAATGGGACCTGACCCAAGTGCCTCCTGCACGGTTATACCCTGTAGCAGCCACTGCCAAGCAATGGCAATAATGCCGAACATCTCCAGGTAAAGAGTGGCATCTGCCAGAAATAGCTCCGCATCACCCTTTATGGCAAGCCCCACCAGGTATGTTGTTACAGCCTTGAGCCTGTCCACTGCGGCCTTCAGCTGGGCTGCATATGGCTTTAGTTCAGTGTCTTTTTCCGCAGTTCCTATTACCTTTGAAACCTCTTCAACAAATAGTTGAAAGGCCTTGCCGTTGTTCCTGGTAACGCTCCTTCCAAGTAGCGTAAGCCCATGTATGCCGGTTGTACCTTCATGTATGGGGTGTATTCTTACGTCCCTATAGTACTGTTCAAGTGGAAATTCATCGCAATAGCCGTAACCGCCCAGGCACTGCAGACCTTGTGAGACAGATAAAATCCCCATCTCTGATGGATAACTCTTCACCACAGAGGTGAGTATCTCGAGCAATAGGCTGTATCTATTTCTCTCTTCGCCCTCGAGAACCATCTCCAGGTCCCTGTACTTGCTACACTGGAACAGCAAAGCGAGCGAGCCCTCTACAACGGATTTCTGGAAAAGCAACATGCGTTTTACATCTGCATGCTCAATTATTGGTACCTGTGGAAGGGTGGGATCCTTGGACGTAAGCCTCCTTCCCTGTGGTCTCTGCTTGGCATATTCGAGGGCAGCATGGTATGCAGCCGTTGCAATGGCTGTTGCACCCATGCCAACGCCTATCCTGGATTCGTTCATCATCTGGAACATGTACATGAGTCCCTTGTGAGGCTCTCCCACAAGCCAACCCCTGCAGTCATCGTTCTCACCAAGGCTTAGCTGGTTGATCGGGCACCCCCTGTAGCCGAGCTTGTGATAGATACCGGTAACATTAACATCATTAGGCACCAGCTCCCCGTTTTCCCCTATCCTCTTGTTCGGCACTACAAACAATGATATGCCCTTCACACCTGCAGGTGCACCCCTTATCTTGGCGAGCAAGAGCTGAATCACGTTCTCCACGCCGTCGTGCTCGGACGCAGATATGAATATCTTCTGCCCCTTTATCTTGTAATAACCCTTGTCCGTGGGCTCTGCAGTGGTGGTTATATCAGCAAGCGAACTACCTGCCTGTGGTTCGGTGAGTGCCATGGTTCCCTGCCATTCACCGTTGAACATCTTGGGCACGTACGTATCTATGAGTTCTTGTGAACCAAAGGTGGTTATGAGCCGGGCAGCGCCCGTGGTAAGGGCGGGGTAGACACTCGCAGAATAGTTTGCAGCGGCAAAGATGAAGTTGGAGACAAGGCTAATCATTACGGGAAGCTGCTGTCCACCGTGCTCAAAGGGTGCGTCCGCTGCTATCCAACCACCTTGTCCGCATTCCCTCATGAACTCCCTAACAACAGGGTGTACTTTCACCTTGCCATCTACGAGCTCGGGCTGGTCCTTGTCCATCTCGTCAAGGACAGGATAAAGCATGTCTTTGCCTATCCTGAGGGCTGTATCTAGGACCATGTCAAAGACTTCCTTGTTGTGCTCAGCGTAGTAAGGATACTTAAGCAGTTCCAAGACATCAAACACCTCGTAAAGTAGAAACCTGATGTTCCTCTCGCTGACGAATTTCTCTGCCATAGCCTACCTCCTCTTATATAATAACTTAATAATTACTTGCATGTCCGATCGTGCGAGACAGGGTATGTTGAATACGTAAAAAAACATACTTGCACCTTTGTACATGTTTCGCATATCAAGGCCAGCTCTGTCAAATATTTCCCACACATAAGACTCAGTCCATCCCTTTATGTGTACATCATCAAAGCACACGTCATACAGTCAACAACTATGCTACCTTTATAGATCCCAGTCCCAGCCGCGGAAATCATAGTACTCCTTTAAAAGCAGATCCATGTCAGGTACCTTGCCTGCGGTATTACCCTCGTCCAGTGGCTTGAGGCATATATCAGGTACCTTGTCGTGTTCACGGCTCAGGCCCAGCTTATTACTTATGGCCCGCTTTATGTTCATCGACCTGTCGCCCGCAGCAAGCAGGTCATCCGGCGCCATTTCCCACCCGGTAATGGCGCTTAAGACCTGGCAGATCTGCGTTGGGCTCACTGGCGAGAACTTGCATAGGAGTAGGGCAAAAGTAGAGATCCTTTAGACTCTGGAACTTTGCGGCAATAGGTACTGATACCGCACAGATTATTTCCGACCACGTAGACAGGCCAAAGAATCATTATAGACCATAAACACACTACATGGTTATAATCACACACATGGGCATAGAGACCCTTTATCACCAGAATAGAGCTTCTCCTCACCATCTGGAGGAGAAGCCCCATAAAAAAACCATTCTCTAATTAT
>QMLJ01000268.1 GCA_003643935.1 Deltaproteobacteria bacterium
AATTTCTCGCTTAGTATCCTGTTGTGAAGGGAATCCAGCTTTATGTAGTTTCTCTCTTCATAAAGCGGGACATAGATCATTTCGTAGTAGTTGATTCTTTTCTCAAACTCCTTTAAAGCCCTGCCATGATCAAGATGTGCGAATTCTGGTGTCCTTACCTTCTGGTCAATGCTAAGGCTCAAGATTTCCTCGTCGTTGTTTATGCATTCAATATACAAGATGGGGTGGTCATATAGATTTTCTTCTATCATTCTCCTTCTTTGTGGGCTTGCATTTGTTGCGTCCAGTATGGACACGTCTCCTCCCCGCCTGAGGTAGGCCTTGGCCCTGCTGATGTTCATCATTGCAAAGCGTTTTCTCATCTCCACGCCGGCTTTGTTGTCAGGGCTGTAGAAATCAGCACTGTAAGTCTCTTTTGTTGGTCTGTACTTTCTTCTCAGGTTACCATTGTTAAATACCTTTGCATGTATGTTGTCCCTCCTGAACGTTTCCTGGAGCCTGAAGGAGATGGTTGATTTGCCTCTTGCGGGTAGTCCTACCATTACTATGTAAAGCTTGTTGTCTTCCATGTGCTTATAGTTACAATGTATTGTTAGAAAAGGGAAGTCCTTGGTGTCAAGGGATGCAGGACAAGGTTTCGGGCAAGGCTGTTATATAGGCTTCTTATGATGAACATTATCAAAAAGTACAAGCAGATTGTATACACCGCCGTATGCCCATGTAGCCTTTAAAGGATAGCCACTTTTTTTAGAGATATTCATTATTGCATCGTTTTCTTTGAGCACCTCCGCTTTAAACCCTGCAATACCATGCTCGCGTGCTACCTGTACAAGGTACCAGAGAAGAAATGTCCCGATCCCTGCGCCTTGGTAGTCACCTCTCACCGTAATTGCCACCTCTGCTATATTGGTGGATGCCTCCCTCACATACTGTGCAAGGGCTATGATCTCTTCCCTGCCCTCTATTTCTTCTCTCCCTACTATCCCAACTATGGCCATGCGGTCTTCGTAGTCTATGCTTGCGACAGACTGGGCCATCTGGTGCGGGAATGCCTTTATCCTATGGAAGAACCTCTTGTAAAGGTCCTCGTCAGAAAGGGAATATATCAATTCCTGGATCTTTCTTTCATCAGTGGGCTTCACTGGTCTAAAAAATATCTCTCTGCCCAGCTTGTCAGTCCAGTACGTCTCGTGCCTTTCAGGATATATGGCACCTGAAGGAAGAACCTGATCCTTGTAAACAAAACCCATTATCTTTGCTGCCTCTAGGAGGGAAGTCCTGAATGATGGGTGGGCTATGTTTATAAGGGCCATGGCTCTCTCTCTTATGGATTTACCGTGCAGGTAAGCAATACCGTATTCTGTTACAACGTAGTGTACATCCCCGCGAGTCAGAACAACCCCGCTACCCTGTTCTAGATATGGTAATATCCTGGACTTCCTGCCGCCATCAGCGGTTGAAGGTATTACTACTATGGACTTTCCCCTTTCGGAAAGAGCAGCTCCCCTCACAAAATCCACCTGGCCGCCTATACCGCTATAGAGAAGATGTCCGACAGAGTCTGAGCATACCTGCCCGGTTAGATCAACGCTGAGTGCCGAGTTTATGGATACCATCTTTCTGTTTTTTGCTATTACATAAGGATTATTAACGTACTCAACAGGATGAAATTCAAACATAGGGTTGTTGTGTATAAAACGGTATAGTTTCCTGGTTCCCATGCAGAAACTAGCAACAACCTTCCCGACGTGTATGCTTTTCTTTCTGCAGGTAATGGTGCCAGATTTTATGAGGTCCATCAGACTATCTGTAAAGGTTTCCGTATGTACACCCAGGTCTTTTTTGTCCTTTAGATAAGACAGCACAGCGTTTGGTATGGAGCCATATCCAATCTGTATGGTGGATTCGTCCTCCACCAGGTTTGTAACGTACCTACCTATTTCCTTGGCTATATCCCCAGGGTCGTCAAATTTGAATTCCTGTACAGGGTGGCTCGACTCAACAAATGCATCTATCTGGGAGACATGTAAGAAGCTATCCCCGAGGGTCCTTGGCATGTTTGGGTTTACCTCTGCCACTACGTAATCAGCACACTCGGCTGCTGTCTTGGTAAGGTCAACTGATATCCCCAGGCTGGTGTATCCATGCCTGTCAGGAGGGGATACGGTTATAAGGGCCGTGTCAATATGTATCCTGCCCGTACGAAAGAGTTTTGGTATATCAGATAAAAACACAGGCGTATAATCGGCATTACCTTTCCATATGGCCTCTCTTGTATTGGGTCCTATAAAGAAAGCATTATGCCTGAATGCCCTTGAAAAACGCCTTTCAGTGTAAGGGGCATCACCCACTGTAAGAAAGTGCATAATCTCGGTGTCGGCTAACTCCAGGGACAAGTCCATGAGGGTATTTATTAAGAGTGCAGGCTCCCCACAGCCTGAACCTAGAAAGACCCTTGATCCCCGCCTTATATGTTCAAGGGCCTTTCTAGGTTCCAATAGCCTCTCTCTATAGTACTTTGACCACATACCTTTAGATATATAACACGTATATCTACGCAAAGGTAATAGAAACGTACAATATCGAGATATAGATATTGTAGCGGTTGCTGTCTTAATACTGTGTGCTTTTCAAAATGTAAACGATCTATACAGGGATTGTCCTGTACTCACCGTTTAGGTATATGGGTATCAGGCCGCCGGTAAGGCCGACCTTTGCCTTTGCAGGCCTTATTGAATGGGGCATACCCTTTGGTATGTAGACGGCACCAGGGGTAGTTACCTCGTAATATTCCCCATCCAACATGATTTCAAAGGTTATTGCGCCAGGGTCTCCTATCATGAGGTACATCTCATCAAATTCATGCTTGTGAGGTTCTACCTTTACTACTTGATCGATTGCATCGACCATTTCCTGTGTTATTTCTTTTATGTATACATATAAGGCCCATGCATTTGCTTCGCTGACCAGGTCCTTACCCATAAGCACCGGGAAAGGTAAGACTTCCCCAAGTTTATGGCTGGGCAGCTCAGAGACGTTTACTGGTTTCCTCACAATTAG
>QMLJ01000269.1 GCA_003643935.1 Deltaproteobacteria bacterium
ATCATTCAAAGAAAGCTGGCCTGGCAAATGTAATTGCCACTAATGGTACACTCATAACCGAAGACATGGCGTTTAGGCTCAAGGATGCAGGTGTTGTTGCTGCAGCCGTGAGCTTGGATTCCCCTAGAAAGGATGTGCATAACTACATAAGACAGAATGATAAGGCATATGAACTTGCCATGAGAGGAATAAGTGCCCTGAAAAATGCAGGCATTGCTCTGCAGATAAACGTTACTGCAATGAAGTATAATTTTGATGACCTGGGTGAGCTGATAGACATTGCCGATGGCATGGGTTCAGCGATCATGCTCATGTACCAATTGGTACCAGTTGGAAGGGGAAACTCGATTGAGGATGCCAGCCTGAAGGCAGAGGATAACGAGAGGTTGTTAAAGCTCATAAAAGAAAAGCAGGCGGATATATCAACCATAGTGGAACCTGTTGCAGGACCGCAGTACTGGCCCTACCTCATGGAAAGCAAGGGGCTTACAAATGGTGCTTGGCTCTCAATGGCAGAAAAGGTTTTTCACGGCTGTGCAGCAGGAAGGGGCTTTGTATATGTCAAGGCAAACGGTGACGTGTGGCCATGTCCATTTGTAGAGGTCAAGGCAGGTAATGTGCGTGAAGATTCCTTTGCCCGCATATGGCGTGATAGCAAGGTATTCAGGGATTTGAGAAACAGGGAACAGACATTAAAAGGCAATTGCGGCGAATGCAAGTACAGGTCTATCTGCGGCGGGTGCAGGGGGCGTGCAATGGCATATACAGGGGATTATCTGGCGGAAGATCCATCATGTTTCCTTTCACGGGAATAATGTCTAGACTAATGGGTTGATTCAGTTAGTACCTGCTTGGTGATAGGCCTTGCTTAAGGCAAAAGGCGATATCCCTTCCCCCGTATACTTATTATGTGTCTTGGGTCTGAAGGGTCTTCTTCAATGTATCTACGTATACGGGAGATAAATGTATCCACGGTCCTGGTTTCAACTTCAGGGTCAATTCCCCACACATGCCTCAGCAGCTCCTTGCGTGATACTATCCTGTCCTTGTGATCTACAAGGTACTGGATCAGTGCTGCTTCATGCGGCGTGATCCTTACCACTTGTCCTTTTCCATGGCTCAATTCCAAGGTGTTGAAATCTATTTCTGTATTACCTATGCGTATGTGTGATTCTCCCTTGTACCATTCATACCTGTCCAGCATCCTCTTCACCCTGATCAGGAACTCGTCTAGGTGAAATGGCTTGGTCATGTAATCGTCTGCCCCTGACCTGAAACCGCTCAGCTTATCCTCTATGCCATTCTTGGCACTGAGTATCAGTACAGGTATCTTTATGTCTCTGGCTCTTATTATCTTGAGTGCTTCAATGCCATCCATGCCAGGAAGCATCAGGTCAAGTACAATGAGATCGACTTTGGATGTATTTAGAAACTCAAGGCCTTGTTCAGCGGAACTTGCGTGTAAGACCCTGTAGCCCTCGGCCTCCAGGTTTATAAGCAGGCCTAGGGCCATTGCCGGGTCATCCTCTATAACAAGTATCATACTATTGACGTCCATTTCCCCTTTTCCTTGGAAGGCATAGCAAGAATGTTGAACCTTGGCCAGCACTTGTTTTCTCAAGCCTTATGCTCCCGCCGTGTGCCTTCATAATCTGCTTTACAATGTAGAGTCCCATGCCTGTTCCCCTGCCCCATAATGAGATACCCTCTGGAAGCCTTGTAAACAGCTTGAATACATCCTTGGCCTTACCCCTTGGTATACCTATCCCAAAGTCTTTGAACTCCATGCATACGCGCGACCTGTCCACTCGCGACCTTATCTCTATCCTAGGAGTACCTTCGGAGTAATGTATGGCGTTCTCCGTGAGATTGCTCAGGACAATCTCGAATGCCTGCATGTCCACACTCACCTCGATATCTTCATCTATGTCTATTAGTTCTATGTCAACGTTTTCCAACAACACTGTATGCCTGTCTATAAAGTTTTTTAGTACCGCCTTCAAGGGCATGGGCTTGAACATATACGGGGCACGTCCGTGGTAAAGGCAGGAACCTTCAAGGAATTTGTCCACAAGTTCCTTGAGTCTCTGGTTTTCCTGCATCATTCCACCTATAAGTGTCTCTGTGGTTTTCTCTGGGAGGTCTCTTGATCTCATAGTCTCTAGATATAGCTGTATTGTTGCCAGAGGGGTCTTGAATTCATGAGTTATCGAGGACATTAAATTAGCCTGTGTCTTTGCTAGGGTGACCTGTCTCTGGTAAAGCACAAAAAGTATCCATATGCCTGCCAGTATCAATAACAGTAAGACTGCCCCCTCGACTAGTATAAGTATGTCCCATGGTCCTAGCCTGTGTATCAGTGCATAGTGTCTGTTTACAAACCATGCTATCCACAGTACAACAACTGCCAACCAGGCCAGCTGGGTTACTATGATTATAAGTATGGAAGGCCATCTTTTAAGGCCTTTCATAATGTACAAATTTTTTAGATTGCCTTCTGTCATGTTTAAGCACAAACCGAGTTAGAAAATAAATCTTCTCCAGGAGATGCTAAGTATAATACCTATGCATGTCATGCTTACCAGTAAAGATGAACCACCGTAGCTTATAAAGGGAAGGGGCACACCTACCACGGGTATTATTCCCAGCGCCATGGCTATGTTGATGAACACGTGAAGTATAAAATATATAGCGATGCCAAAACACACAAGCGCACCAAACCTGTCTTTTGCCTTTGTACCTATGGATATAATCTTTGTGATGAGCAAAAGGTAAAGCAATACCAGTATACCTGCCCCTATGAAACCCCATTCCTCTGCCACGACCGAGAATATAAAATCCGTATGGTGTTCGGGTAGAAAACGCAACTGTGTCTGGGTGCCGTGGAGGAAGCCTTTACCCAGGAGGCGGCCAGATCCTATTGCGATCTTTGATTGTATTGTACAGTAGCTGCTGCCCAAAGGATCCTGGGTGGGATCAAGAAAAGCTAAGATTCTCTTTCTCTGATAGTCCTTTAGGAATAGCCATCCCGCTGGTAAAGATATAGCTAC
>QMLJ01000270.1 GCA_003643935.1 Deltaproteobacteria bacterium
AACTCAAGGGAACCCATTTCTTTGAATTTATCGGGTATCGGTGCCCACACGAACATGGTGGCCCTTGGTTTTTCGACTGGCCATCCGATTCTGTCTAGGCCATCGCATAGCGTATCTCTTCTGTTTCTGTATGTATCAACGATCTCCTGGACGCAGCTCTGGTCCTCATTCAGGGCTATTATTGATGCTATCTGTATTGGTTGGAATACACCGTAATCCAAATAGCTCTTTATCCTCGAAAGGGCAAATATAGCATCCTTGTTACCAACAGCGTAACCGACCCTCCAACCAGCCATACTGTAACTCTTGGACATGGAGGTAAACTCAACCGCTATGTCTTTGGCACCTGGGACCTGCAGAATACTGGGTGCCTTGTAATCGTCAAAGCACAGGTCCGCGTATGCAAAGTCGTGTATAATAAAGATATCATGTTCTTTTGCAAAGGATACGAGCTTCTCGAAGAAATCTCTGTCTACGACCATTGTGGTGGGGTTATGCGGAAACGAGAGTATCATAAGCTTGGGCCTTGGCCAGGTAAGCCTTGTTGCAGTGAGCAGGTCTTTGAAGAAATCTCTTTCTTTTGATAGGGGTATGCCCCTTACATTTCCCCCTGCAAGCACGGTTGCATATGTGTGTATGGGGTAAGTGGGATTAGGTACGAACACCACGTCACCCGAGGTTATCATGGAAAGAATCATGTGTGCAAAACCCTCTTTCGTGCCAATACTCACGATTGTCTCTGTATCAGGGTCAATATCCACATTGTAGCGTCTTTTGTACCAGTTAGACACGGCAAGCCTGAGCTTGTATATGCCGCGTGACGTGGAATACCTATGATTCCTGGGGTTTTTAATCGCTTCCGATGCCTTTTCGACAATATGGGTAGGAGTCGGTATGTCAGGGTTGCCCATACCCAGGTCTATTATATCCCTGCCCTTTCTTCTCTCCTGCATCTTTAAGGCATCCACCTCGGCAAACACGTAGGGTGGTAGCCTGTCTATTCTAGTGAACTGCATCTTTTACACCCATCCCCTTAAGTATCTCTTTTGCACGGTATGAACTCCTTACAAAAGGCCCTGATATCACTTGCTTTATCCCCATTGACTTTCCGATTCCTGCCCATATATCGAAATATCTAGGTTCCCAATACCTTTCCACCGGTAACTGCTCAAGGGTTGGTCTCATATACTGTCCTATGGTTACCACGTCAACGCCTGCATATCTCAACGATGCGATAAGGCTTACTATCTCTTCCTGTGTCTCTCCAAGACCTACCATGAAACCGGATTTAACCACAATGCCTGGTGAGTAGCTCTTTGCCAATTTTAGGATGTCTATACTCCTGTCTATGTCTGCACCTGGCCTCACATAGTGGTGTAACCTTCTTACTGTCTCCACGTTGTGGTTGAATACATCCGGCCCTACATCTAGGACTGATCTTAAAAGGTCTCCCCTTCCTCCGAAGTCAGGGGTGAGTACCTCTATAGTAGCACCGGGGTTCAGCCTTCTGACCTCTTCTATGGTTTTAACGAATTGCATTGCACCCTTGTCGGCAAGATCATCCCTTGTCACGGATGTTATCACCACGTGCCTAAGCCCTAGGTCGTAAGCAGCCTTTGCAACTTTAAACGGTTCATCCTTGGAGGGAGGAGAGGGTGTACCCTTTTTAATAGAGCAGAACCTGCATGCCCTTGTACATGTATCTCCCAGGATCAGGAAAGTGGCTGTTGGCACACTGAAACACTCGGAAATGTTGGGGCACCTAGCTTCCTCACAGACCGTGGAAAGTGATGTTCTACGTAACATTACCTTTAGGCCTCTAAGGTCGGATAGCCTCTTATTCTTTCTCAACCATAGAGGTAGCCTTGTGTTCTCCTGTATTTTTCTGCTTGTTGGCAATTGATTGTCTCTGATTATTGTAGGATGCCTCCTTTTCTTCGAGTTCCTTTAGGCGCTTACTTGCCATGCGTTCTTTTTGGCCCATCTCCTTCTTTGCCAGTATGTTATATATGAATGCCATTATAGACCCAGCCACAAAGGAGACAAGGAGAACAAGATATAGCGGGTATTCGCTTGAGACATGGCCAAAGAACCTAAGGCTTACAGGTTGCTGGTTTGATACCCCGAAGAGAATCCCCGCGGTTATGATTATTATCAGCAAAAAGGCCTTCATGTACATCAATACAGTGATTCCTTTATTTTTTCCTTTGTCTTCTCTATATGTTCGGATATCATATGTACATCTGCAAGCACAGGCATAAAGTTGGTATCCCCTGTCCACCTCGGCACTACGTGAACGTGGATGTGATCTGCAAACCCGGCTCCAGCCACTTTACCAAGGTTACAACCTATGTTAAACCCCTCGGGTCTCAGGCTCGCTCGTATTGCCGTAATAAGCTCCTTTACCATAGAGAATATCTCTTGTATCTCTTTCTCATCCAGATCATTGAGGTCGCCTACGTGCCTGTATGGTGCTACCATGCAATGGCCTGTTGTATAAGGATAACGGTTCATTATTGAAAAACATGTCTTGCCTTTCTTTAGGATAAGGTTGCCATTGTTCCTTGGTGCACTGCAGAATACACAGGGCACATCTTTTGGCTTTGATATGTATTCTGTTCTCCATGGCGCCCATATGTTTCTCATAGTACTATCAATTCTCCATGTACGTTTTTTCCTTGCACGTATATTATACCTATCGAATTTTCTTTTGTAAATCTTGTATCGGTTGGTGAGCCTGGGTTGAAGAACAGTATGCCGTTCTCAATCTGGTTGAAGGCCTGATGTGTATGACCATACACTATTACTTGCACGTCGCTAAATTCTGTTCTTATCCTATCCCTTATTCCAAAGGTTGAGCCCCAGCCATGTATTATCCCTATGGTAACTTCATCAATCTTTAACACATGTTTTGAGGGGAATGCGTTCGTAATGCCAGGATTATCCATGTTGCCGGAAACAACTATTATGTCCTTTCCGGCTTCATAAAAAGCATCCAATACATCAAGGCTCACAATGTCACCCGCGTGGATTACGATGGATGCAT
>QMLJ01000271.1 GCA_003643935.1 Deltaproteobacteria bacterium
CATAGAGGTTTATTCTTTTCATGAGTGTGCCCACGCTTACGCCATCTATTACCGTTACCTTGTCTGCGCCTAGCTCCTTGGCCAGCCTAACCACGGATGCTATGACCTTGCGGTCAACAGATACAGGCGGGGGATATGGCGCAAACAGATTCGGCTTTATGACCACGTTATCACCCGGTCTTATCTTCCGGGATAGGCCTCCTGCCAATTCCACGGCCTTTATGACCATGTCATCCACCTTATGAGCTGTAAACGGCCTTTCTCCCTTTACAATGGATACGATTTTCTTGTCTGTCATGGGGGTTCTCCTTATTTGACTGGAAGCGGCTTTCCCTTTTTACCCTTGAAGTCTAGGGCAAGCGTGCCACCCGGGTTCATGATGTTATTCGGGTCCAGTTGCTCTTTTATGGCCCTTAAGAGTTCCATCGATGTCTTGCCCACATAGTCTTCGTACCATGGTGCCAGCATCTTTCCAACACCGTGGTGATGAGACAGGCTACCCCCGTTCTTGATTATTGCATCTATAATGGCACTCTGGAACTCGAGATAATCATCCACCTCGTCACCTGGCTTTATCCTTGATATGAATATCACATACAGGTTTGCGCCGTTTTCGTATGCATGCGATGCATGTATCATGGAGATAGAATTGGGCCTTGCCTTTACCACCTCCCGCATACCTGACCATACATTCATTATATTATCCCAGGTACAGGATGTCTCAAGGGTGTCTGTCATTACCTTCATGTCCATGAGGTCTTCTCTCAGGTATGGATCGGCATAGCGGTGCTTGTACCATCCCTTTACTGCGATTGAACCCAGGCTTATTGCACCGTGTTTCTTTGCCAGGGCCTTTGCCTTTTTCTTTATGAGTTTTCCCCTGTCCCTGTCACCTTCTGTAGCCGCTAACATAAGGCACCTCTTACCGTCCACATAACCCCTTTTCTCGAGTATTTTGTCTATGGGAGTATTTGTAATGCCCTCGACCATAAATGCAATGGATGTCTCCTCTGCATCGGATATGCGAAACATGTGTGGCACGCCGAATTCACCCTGCATAATCTCCCTCATGCAGGTGACGGTATTGTCCCAGTCCTTGAACAAAAACGAGAACATGACCCTGTTAGAAGGCCTGAATCTCCATATCTTGAGAGTGACCTCGGTGAGTACGCCGAGTGCGCCTTCACTACCTATTATAATATGCCTCAGGTCCGGGCCTGTTGCTGCCCTTGGGTAATCCTTTATTACTATCATGCCCTTGGGGGTTGCGAACCTCAGGCCCAGGACCATGTCTTCTATCTTTCCGTACCCAGTGGACAGGCTGCCTGCACCCCTGGTAACCACCCACCCACCTACTGTGGAATACTCGAAGGACTGAGGGAAATGGCCGCATGTATAGCCGGTGGGTGAATATGGTGTCTTGTAGTTGTTTAGGTACTCCTCGTAATCAGGCCCGAAAATCCCTGGCTGTACTGTTGCGCTCATGTTTACCTCATTTACGCCTATGACCTTGTTCATGTGCCTTGTGAGGTCAAGGCTTATCCCGCCTTTCATTGGCTCTAGCCCTCTTGAGACACCGGACCTCCCGCCGAAGGGGATGACAGCGATCTTGTTCTTGTTGCAGAAGTCAAGGATTTTCACCACATCATTCTCGTCCCTTGGATACACCACGCAGTCCACTAGGGACTTGATATCCTCAAGCCTGAGCTTAACGATGTCAATGTACGTATATCCCACGCTGTGTCTCACCCTTTCGTAGTCCGAGATATCCACGTTTTCTTCACCTACCATGTCCTTTATGGCCTTTAAGGTCTTCTCATCCAGCCCTGGTTTCTTATCCGCCTTGACCTTATCAAGGCCCGGAAGGTGTGGACTTGATATGTCCTCGTCAGTCACGCCCAGATTTTCTTTCATGTATTCTACAAGCCGTTTCTTGGGCGGATTAAAATAGTTCGGGTCCCCCCACTTAAGTATGGAACGCCAGGATTGTCTGCTGAAGTTTTTTACCTGCATGGTCTGCTCCTTTCACTTAATGTTATTTTCTCTTTTCAAGTATCACCTTTGTCATCTCGGCGAAGCCCAAGCCTCCTCTTGCCCTTGTTACGTAGGCAGGGAGGTGTTCTATCCTGTCTTTGAATCTCGCAATGTTGGCAACGCCGATGCTTAGATCAAAAAAACGGAACATGGGCTCGTCGTTCGGGGAATCACCCACGAACAAGGCCGCTTGATCACTATTCTCTACGTCCATGCCCAGTCTCTCCTCCATGAAGACCTTTGTCATTATGAGCTTGTCATAATCTCCGAACCAGCCGTTCACGTGTATGGAACTCACCTTGTATCTTGCCCCGTGAATAGCGAATATACTGCATATCCTGTCCACGTCCTCATCAGGTAGCGGACCCACGTCCTCGGCGAAGTCTATCGCCAGGTCAAAGATACGGTATGCCTGGTCAGAGGCAAGGCCTGCCTCCGGCACGCTTTCCAAGATTTCATCCTTTATTTTCTCAAGCTCTGCCCTTTTCTCTTTTGTCTCCTCGGGGGAAAAGAAATAGCGGTCTCTTCGCCTTGTTTCTTTCTCGTCATAGTAAAAGTAAAAGGCGCCGTTTTCACCGATGACCCCGTCCACCGGCCACATGCGGGCAATGTGGTCGCACCAGCCGGCAGGCCTGCCGGTGACAGGGATTAAGAACAGGCCTGCCTCCTTCAATGCCCAGAGCGCATTGTAGGATTCCTTAGGGATCTTGCCGTCCAGGGTAAAGGTGTCATCTATGTCAAAGAATATCGCCTTTATTGCTCTGCATTCTTGCTCAGAGATCTCTGATATGTGCTTCATGTATTATCCTTTTCAAAAGCTTTCAGCACTCAGGTATCAGCGGTCAGTTTAAAAAAGTCGGGTTTCCTTATACCCTATACCCTGTACCTTATACCCTGTACCCTGTACCCTGCACCCTATACCCTATACCTTGTACCTTATACCCTATACCCTGCACCCTATACTCTTTACCTTGTCCCTAATAGTCCCCTTTTCCA
>QMLJ01000272.1 GCA_003643935.1 Deltaproteobacteria bacterium
ATCTGAAGCATCACTTTTAATGACAGCCCTGGCTAAATCAAGCATAAAGGCAGGTTTTTCCCGCAGGGGCCTTGATCTGTTCCTGGATGCAAAGGTCGAAATAGAGGGCCACAATTCGTGGTACAATAATGCTAGGCTATTAAAGACAATGGGTATAAAGGCGGAAAAGAACGATTACGTGGGGCTTCTTACAGTGAACAATGAATATACAGGCCCATTGAACCTACCTCCACGCTATGCAGTAATATCTCCGGGTGCATCCAGGAGAAGGCAAGCAAAGGCATGGAAAGCAGATGGCTTTGCAGAGGTCATCTTTAAACTCTACAAGAAGGGACTCCCTTCTATAATAGTAGGAGCCAAGGATGAATGGGATATAAACGAAGAGATAAGGCAAAAAGCATTACGATTTGGGAAAGATATTTATGTGATTAACCTCTCAGGCAAGCTTGGCTTAAGTCAAGTTCTTTTCCTGCTCAAGAAATCAGCCATATTCGTTGGCATAGACTCGGGTATCATGCACCTCGCATCCGCCCTGGACGTACCCACGGTGGGTATATTCGGACCGACAGATCCCTTTTACGTGGGACCACAAAACAAAAAAAGCATTGTGGTGAGGAGACAAGACCTTGAATGTGTCCCCTGTTATCTAAAACCATGCAAACACAGAAAATGCCTGCAAGGACTTGAAGCAGACACTGTATACGATGCATGCGAGGTCCTGATATCTTAGATGGCATCCCATTGAACCTTGTGTGATATATCACTTTCATATTATAATGCAATGTATACCCGGGACTATTGAATGTTTGCCAAAGGCCCTTAAAGTTAGACGGCCCTTGGCCCAGGGGGCACATGGAAGTAATCACAACACATCTCAACGCAGACTTTGATGCATTTGCATCCATGATCTGTGCAAAACTACTCTATCCCCGGGCAAAACTCATTTTCCCTGGATCACAGGAAAAGGGTCTCCGTGAATACCTAGTCAACAGCGAGCTAGTAAAGACCCTTGATATACTTAAACTAAAAGATATCAACTTGGAAGAGATAGAGAGAATCATACTCGTGGATACCAAGCAGCTATCCAGGATCGGTGGCTTTTCCTCCATAGTTAACAAGTCAGGGGTTGAGGTGATTGTATATGATCATCATCCCCCCTCGCCGGATGATATAGATGCAGACATAGATTACAGCCAAGAGCTTGGGGCAAACACCACGCTCATGATAAGGTTCCTCAAAGAAAGAGGTATAGTGCCCAGCCCAGAAGAGGCGACTATCATGGCCATAGGTATATACGAGGACACGGGCTCTCTCCTGTACCCATCCACAAGGCCTGAAGATTGCTTGGCTATGGGCGAACTCATAAGGTGGGGGGCTGATCTGAAGCAGGTCTCGAAGACCATCTCCAAGAGCCTTACTCCTGAGCAGGTAGACATACTGGACCAGCTTATCAAAAACGCCTATACCCTCATAATAAATGGCAACAAAATCCTTATCACAAAATGCATATCCTATGAGTACGTGGGGGACTTTGCCATGCTGGTGCATAATCTTTTAGACATGCATACCTCAGATGCCGCATTTGCCCTTGGACTTATGAGTGACAGGATATATCTGGTCGCAAGGAGTTCTTCCCCGCAGGTAAATACTGCCAAGATAAGCGAACACTTTGGAGGAGGCGGACATCCTACAGCCGCAGCAGCAACCGTCAAGGGCATTACGTTAGAACAGATGGAAAAAAGACTGATACACATCCTTGAAAAAGAGGCAAAACCGCTTATTACGGCAAAGGATATAATGACTTTCCCGGTAAAATCCATCACGGTCAATACTACCATTGAAGAAGCCAGGCAAACCCTGAACAGGTACAACATAAACGCAACGACTGTAACAACCGGCAAAAACAGGATAGCGGGCATAATCACCAGGCAGATAGTATCAAGAGCACTTGCGCATGGCCTTGGCAATTCGCCTGTTAAAGAATATATGTTACGCGACATAAAGTCTGTACATCCCGACGCAGCTGTATGGGAAATAAGAAAGATCATCATAGATGAAAACCAGAGACTACTGCCTGTCGTAAGAGGCACAAGGGTAGAAGGAGTGATAACCAGAACAGACCTGCTCAGGATAATGCATGATAAGATTGCAAGTATAGAAGGCTCACTATATCCGGCGTCCCGTACCAAACCTGTAAAGAACATCCTCAAGGAAAGATTGCCGCAGGAACTGTATAACACGCTCAAAGATGCCGGAGAGCTGGGGGCATCAATGGGATTCAACGTGTACCTCGTGGGCGGTATTGTTAGGGACATGCTGTTGAGAATTGACAACCTCGATATCGATCTGGTTGTTGAAGGAGATGGCATCTCTTTCGCCAAGGCATTATCGAAAAAACTCAATGCAAGGGTAGCGTGCCACGAAAAATTCAAGACAGCTGTCATAACCTTACGAGACCAGAGGCACATAGACATTGCCACTGCCAGGCTCGAATACTACAATTATCCTGGAGATCTCCCTCAGGTGGAGGAATCAACGCTGAAGCTTGACCTTTACAGACGGGACTTTACCATAAACACCATGGCAATAGCTCTCAACCCACAGAGATTCGGGGAGTTAATAGATTACTTCGGGGCACAGAGAGATCTAAAGGAAAAACGCATAAGGGTTCTCCACTCCTTGAGCTTCGTGGAAGACCCGTCAAGGATACTAAGGGCAATAAGGTTTGAGCAACGTTTCGGCTTCTCCTTGGGCAAGCAGACGCTGTCCCTCGTTCAATCTGCCATAAAAGCTGGGTTTCTCAAGGAGGTCTCAAGCAGGCGCATATTTCACGAATTAAGTCAGATCCTCTCAGAAGAAAACCCTGTAGCCTGCATGGACAGGCTCAAGGAACTAGGCATACTGAATGCCATGCATCCGGACCTGGATTTCAATAGTTCGAAAAGAGACCTGTTTTTAAGTATTAAGGAAACACTCACATGGTTCAACCTGCTCTATACGCATGAGACTGTTCAGCCCTGGGC
>QMLJ01000273.1 GCA_003643935.1 Deltaproteobacteria bacterium
GTGGATATGGGCATTCAGGAAATAACACCAGAAGAGAAGATTTCAAAGATAGAAGACAAGTTTTCTGTTTTCAAGGATAATGCCATCATGGATAGATTGAAAGAAGCCATCGAGAAGGCAGTGTTGGCCGAGGACACGGAAGAAGATGAAGAGCAGGGAATAATAACGCCTGATGATAAGGAAGAACCGTTTAATGAGTAAGGCAGAACATATAAAGTCCATAACAAAAAAGATTCAGTCGCTACCCACGCTACCTCCTGTTGTCAAGAAACTTACCAAGATGGTTGAAAGCCCAGATGTTACTGCAAGAGACCTGGGAAAACTTATATCCTCTGACCAGGTACTGAGTGCAAAGGTTCTGAAGCTGGTGAACTCTCCTTTTTACGGCTTCCCAGGCAGGATTTCTTCTATAAGCCACGCAATTATACTCCTTGGATTCAATGTTATCAAAGGTGTTGTGTTATCGGCGTCTGTCTTCGATTTAATGGAACAGTCCATGGTAGGACTGTGGGAGCATTCACTTGCTTGTGCCATAGTGGCAGGTACAATCAGCCGGGTTTTGGATATACCAGAACCCGAGGAGGTGTCAACTGCCGCCCTTCTGCATGACATAGGAAAGGTGGTTGTCAAGGTTTCAATGCCCATAGAGTATGACAAGATTGTTGACAGGATAGAAAAATTTCAATGCTCGTTCAGGGAGGCAGAGAGGGAAATTATAGGTACGGATCACAGTGAGATAGGTGGCTGGCTATGTGACGAATGGAACCTTCCTTGGAGGCTCTCTATTCCAGTAATGTACCACCACAAGCCAAACGAGGCACCAAAGACAAAGGATAGGGTGGCTGTAGTTCACCTTGCCGATGCCCTTGTGCGGGCTTTTGATATTGATTCCGGCGGTGACCCCTTTGTACCTGTGGTGATGGATGAGGCTTGGAACACGCTGGGCATGTGGGACAGGGATGTAGACGACCTGATACGAAGGGCGTACATGGACATTCAAGAGGTGGACAACTTTAAGCTGGGTTAGGGGGTAGGACATATTGAAGGCCATTTTTCTAGTTGGCAAAAAAAACATAGGCGAGGAGAAGGGCCTGGCATATGTACTAGAAGGCATATTTGACATCGTAACATACGTGCATAGTCTGGATGAAATGCTGGTCTATCTCTACTCGGAACCACCTGATATGATACTCGTTGACTCAAGAATTTTGGAAGAAGATGGAGGTAATAGCATAAAAGAGTTTAGGGAAAGCACCGCGTATGGACACCTTCCAGTGGTTGCTGTTATATACAGTAGTGACCCCAGTGATCTGCTTGTTAGAGGTGACGTGTTGGTGGATGATTTCGTTGTCCTGGGCAATAGTCCTGAAATGTTGCAAAGAAGAATAAAATTTATACTTTCAAGGAGGCATGCAGCCCTGGACACAAACCCTCTTACAAGACTTCCTGGTAATGAATCCATAATAAGGCATATTCAGGCGGTACTGGATGAGGGCATAGATATTGCCATAGCATGGGCAGATATAGATAATTTCAAACCATTCAACGACAAGTATGGTTTCAGCACCGGAGACGAAGTTATACTTGCCACTGCAAGGATCATTACAAATACCATCAGTGAACACAATCTTGACCACTCTTTTGTTGGACACATAGGAGGAGATGACTTTGTTTTTATATGTCCCATTGATGGGGTGCGAAAGGCTTGCGAGGATATCATAACCAAGTTTGACATGATTGTCAGGAATTTTTATAATGACGACGATCTTAAGGCAGGCGAGATAATATCCAAGGACAGGGTAGGAAACACCCGCAGATTCAAGATAATGAGCATTTCCATTGCTGTCATATTGAATCAGGGGGGTCGCTACAGGCATTACGGAGAGGTGTCCAGTGATATTACCGACATAAAGAAGTACATAAAGGCCCTTGATGGTAGCAATTACATGATCGATAGGAGGGCTGTTTGATTCCTAGGTATACCCGTAAACCCATGGCCGATATATGGTCAGAGCAAAACAAGTACCAGAAGTGGCTTGATGTAGAGATCGCTGTATGCGAGGCATGGTCGGAACTGGGAAAGATACCACTTAAGAGCCTGGAAAACATAAAAAAGAAAGCAAGCTTTGACATAGATCGTATACTGGAGATTGAAAGAGTAACACAGCATGATGTGATTGCCTTTGTCAGTTGCGTTGCAGAATACGTGGGCGAAGATGCAAGGTACATACACATGGGAATTACTTCTTCAGATGTGCTGGATACCGCGTATGCCCTTCTCTTAAAAGATAGTGCTAATATACTCGTCAAGGATATAGAAGAACTCATGCTTTCCCTTAAGGGCATGGCGTTTCAATACAGGGATACCATGGTCATGGGCAGATCTCACGGGGTACACGCAGAGCCAACCAGCTTCGGGTTAAAATTTGCGCTGTATTACTCCGAGATGGCCAGGAACCTCGAGAGGATGCGCTCTGCAATGGAAAGCATTTCATATGGCAAGGTGTCAGGTGCTGTGGGTACATTTGCCCATGTGCCCCCAGAGGTAGAGGCAAAGGTATGCGACAAGTTGGGGTTACGGCCGGCCCCGGTAAGCACACAGGTACTGCAGCGTGACAGGCATGCACAATTTTTTACCACATTGGCTATAATAGGTTCTAGTATTGAAAAGATAGCTACAGAGATAAGGCACCTTCAGCGTACCGAGGTCCTGGAGGTAATGGAGCCTTTCGGTAGGGGACAAAGAGGCTCTTCGGCAATGCCGCACAAGAAAAACCCTGTTTTATCCGAAAATATTACCGGACTTGCCCGTCTGCTCAGGGGCTATGCCCTTTCATCGATGGAAAACGTGGCGTTGTGGCATGAGAGAGATATAAGTCACTCTAGTGTGGAACGTGTCATAGGGCCGGATGCGACAACAGTACTTGATTTTGCACTTGTAAGGTTAAAGGGTATTATAGATGGGCTGGTAGTGTACCCTGAGAGCATGAAGAAAAATATCGAGA
>QMLJ01000274.1 GCA_003643935.1 Deltaproteobacteria bacterium
ATCACATCTCTAAAGATCGGCTACAACAAAGTATTTGGCTACTACATTGAGGTCACCAAGGCAAATATAGAACGTGTCCCCGACAACTACATTAGGAAACAAACCTTAAGCAATGTAGAGAGGTTCATCACCCCGGAGTTAAAGGAATACGAGGCAAAACTGCTAGGTGCAGAGGAGAGGATAAAGAAACTTGAGATGGCCGTATTCGATGAGCTGAATGCCTACATAGCAGGGTACACGCAAACACTGATGGACACCGCGGATGCATTGGCAACTGTAGATGTGTTGGCCTCACTTGCAAGCGTGTCATTGCTCAACAATTACACCAGGCCAAAGGTATACAAGGGAAGGGGTATTGATATAATCTCTGGCAGGCACCCCGTTGTTGAGAAAGTTCTCAGGCCAGGGGAGTTTGTCCCAAACAACTGCAGATTCGATGGAGAAAGGGACACGGTACATATCATCACTGGTCCTAACATGGCGGGCAAATCTACCTATATGAGGCAGGTAGCTCTCATAGTAATCCTGGCACAGATGGGGTCTTTCGTTCCTGCAAGCAGTGCCACCATAGGTATTACAGACAGGATTTTTACCAGGATCGGCGCACTTGATAACCTTTCTGCAGGAAGGAGTACATTCCTTGTAGAGATGAGCGAGACAGCAGATATAATCAACAATGCCACGAGTTCCAGTCTGGTGATACTTGATGAAATAGGCAGGGGCACATCCACCTTTGATGGCATGTCTATTGCCTGGGCAGTGGCTGAATACCTGGACGAGAACAGGGTTCGGACGTTCTTTGCAACGCATTACCACGAGCTGAGTGACCTTGCGAGGAGACACAGGGGCATAAAGAATTTTCACATAGCAGTGGAGGACACAGGGCCCGAGATCGTCTTTCTTAGGGAACTAAGGCGCGGTGCAACTGGAAAAAGCTATGGCATACACGTTGCCCGCCTTGCAGGTGTGCCCGACAGTGTCGTGGCAAATGCCCAGCGTATACTATCATCACTTGGGAAAAAGGCAAAATCCCCATCCAAGATTGCTCTTGATGCCAGAGATACACCAACCCAGTTACCCTTATTCAGCACTCAAGATTCATCAATGCTAGAGGAACTTAAGGGCCTTGACCTGGAAGACATGAGGCCGATAGATGCACTAAACTACTTGTATTCTCTAAAAGAGAGATTGAAAAAATAGGCATAAAGGCCTAAGGCTCCTCTCTATTGTTATCCGTTACCTGACGCCCAAGACTTTGCCATTTTGTGTCTCTTTTTTTAGCCGATAGCTGACACCTGATAGCCAAAAGATTTTTAATTAAAGAAAGCATCACGATATTCCGAATATTTCCTTTGATGGACCACACTAGGATGGAGAAGAATGGTATGCAGGTAGTTGAAAGGGATCTACCCCATGTTGACATGACGAGAGAAAAGCCGGAGAAGGCATGCCTTAGACTGCTAAAGGAAGTATTTGCAAGGGTATACGTGAGCATACCTCTCAGGATAATGGATGGGGGTGTACTTGTGGCAATGGCAGAACCAAACAGGAAAGACGTTGTAAATGCACTACGCTTTCACATGGGCATGCCTGTTTATCCTGCGCAGGCAGAGAAATCGTCTATACTTAGGGCAATAGACAAGTATTACACGGACAATAGCAAGGGAAACCAGAATATCATGGAGGAACAACTGGGGCCGACGAGCCATACCATATCTGTGATATCCAACAAGGGTGGCGTGGGCAAGACCCATATGTCTACCAATATTGCAAAGGTAATCGCTGATACAGGTAGACGGGTGCTCCTTGTGGATGCAGACCTTGGCAATGCTGACATATCAAATAAGCTTGCATTTTTCCCGGAGAATACACTCTATGACTTTTTCCAAGGGGACACAGGGATCAAGGAGGTAATAAAGAGGACACCATACGGTTTTGATCTTATAGCTGGAACATCCGGCGAGTTCAAGCTGGCCAATCTAAATTATGTACAAAGATCAAAGTTCATCAGGAACTTCAGAAAGGTAAGCCAGAAATACGACTTTACGATCTTTGATTTAAGCGCTGGCATATCGACTGTAGTGCTTGACTTTGCCTTGGCAACAGATGAGATTGTCGTCATTACAACGCCACAGGACATAATTGCAGGTTATGCCTGTATAAAGGCGTCTTTCCAGAGATTCAAGACCATTGAGGAAAAGCTCATGAACAAGGTTGAAGACTACAAGCCTCAGAAAATATACACTCCCTGGATAGTCATGAATCAGCTGACCGACCTGAAACAAGGCGTATTTCTTTACAACAGGATATGCCAGACAATAGATGAAAAGATAAACAACCAGGAGGACATCTTTACACTTAACCCGGCATACCTTGGCGGAATACTCTATGACAGGGAACTTTTCCGCAAGGTCGAGTCCTTGCACAAGCCCTTGATAACATCATATCCAAAGGCAAAGGTCTCCCAGTGCATGACCTACCTCGCGAACAACCTAGTAAGGCCACCCGAGCAGAGGGACACCAAACAGGAGCTTAAGGGTTTCCGTCGTTTCTCACTTATCTTTGGCCTGAAATAATACACCTCATGTTCTTAAGCAAAACCGGAACAGGCCGATATTATCTATTGTAAACACAGACCTGCTGAGCAAGAGGTGAGACCATGACAACAGCGGAATACAAGGAAATACATGGAGAGAAATGGGAAGACGTAAGACCCGTTGTTATATACTTTGGTGGAGAGAAATTCGTTATAGAGTATAATCCAAGATATAACCCTTTGACTACCCCCATAGTGGCCATGGTGCACTCATATCTTGACAATCTCAACCTTACAAAGAGTGATCACTAATAATACCTGCCATACCTAGGTTACATGCCCTTGATATGAACAGGAGATACGTCCTTGCCAGATAACAACACTGACCGGACAATACCATTGTGTGAAAACTTTTTACCTTTTATCCATAAATCTATGTAAAATTTTTCCTTTTAAGAAAAGTTCCTG
>QMLJ01000275.1 GCA_003643935.1 Deltaproteobacteria bacterium
ATGCAAATAATGATAAGCGTATAAGCCAGTTGCTCCCGCCACTTATCATCGATGAGTCAACGGCTGGGGAGATAATAGAAAGGGTAGATCTAGCTCTAGAAGATGCAAAAAAAATTCTTGGCCTTTGATAATACATAAAGGAGTAATGCACATGAGTCCATTAAATATAAACAAAGACCTACTGGAGAAATTCGAGAAGGGTCTTGATCCCAGGCATCCAGAGAGAAGCAAGATACCAGCGAAGATCATAGGTTACGGAGAGATAAGTACTATATTCGAGATACAGGACCTAACGCAGAAGGGCCTTGCCTACAAGAGACTACCCATATTCAAATCCCGCTCGGAGATGGACCAGTACGAACGCATATACAACGAATACAATAGGCTGTTAAAAGAGGAAGTAGGCATAGAGGTACCTGATCACGGGCTTGTGGAGATCATACCTGATGAAGCTAATATGGTGGTCTACAATGTACAAAGCATGCTACCCCCAGCCTCGATAGGAAATAAACTCCTGCACTCGTTGAACGATGAGGACTGCGTAATTCTGTTCGAGGTAGTCTTAAGGGAACTTAAAAAGGTATGGTCTTACAATAAAAGGGCGACCGGCGTGGAGATCGGTATTGATGGGCAGATATCCAACTGGGCATTAAAGGACTTTAACGAATCAAAGCCTACTGTCACCCCTGATTCAGAACTGCTGTATTTTGATACAAGCACCCCCTTATTCAGGATCAACGCTAAAGAGCAGATCAATCCTGATCTCTTCTTGAGGAGCGCTCCATCCTTCCTTGTCTGGCTCATAAAATGGCTCTTTTTAGAAGACGTTGTAACAAGGTACTATGATTTCCACATGGTCATAGTGGATCTCATTGCAAACCTTTATAAGGAGCAAAGGCCTGATCTAATACCGCGCTTTATAGATAGGGCAAACGCCTTTATATCAACAGAGGCAAAGGAATTTGATGTAAAACCTCTAGATGAAAAAGAGGTACGCTCTTACTACAGGGAAGACGCCATGATATGGAGAATCTACCTTGCCTTAAGGCGATTGGACCGCTTCCTGATGACAAGGATATTCCACAGGCCTTACGTCTATATACTGCCCGGCAGGATAGAGAGGTAGGCCTCTTTCACATCACCTGCTTAAGGCTCTCATCTATGCTGCCATCAGGGAGCATCCAGTCAGGGTGCCACTCACCCCTTTCTTCCATCTGGTATCTTATGCAGCTCTCCCAGTCACCCCAGCAGTAGGTCTCCACCCATCTCTTATCAAGCCTGCCTGCCTCATAGTATAACTTCATTGGGCAGACAGGATACCACTTGCACATGGTCCTTGTGGTCATACTTATGTTTCCACCATGTCCTCAGGTACAATCCTGTTTTATAGTATAGAAATTCCTTATCACTGTATCCCGAGAAGCCTTTTCGGGTTCTCTGATACAAGTAGTTCTTTTATTCCATCCTTGAGCGGTAGCTGATCAAGCTCTTTCATTATCCTCACTCTTGAGACAAGGGGATAATCGCTCCCAAAGAGCGCCTTTGTGGAGACAGGGCCATTCATCTGTTTGATGACGTCAGAGGGAATCCTCTTAGGTGCCCAGCCCGCTATGTTAAAATACACGTTGGGATTCCTCAGTACAACAGACATACCCTCATAAAACCAGGGATAGCCAAAATGGGCCATGACGATCTTCATCCTGGGGAAGTCAACGGCCACGTCGTCCAGATAGACCGGCATGCAGTATTTTATCTTTGTTCCTGCATGGAACTGGGTGCCTGTATGGAACAGCACAGGTATGCCCAGGTCCTGGGCAAGTTCGTACACCGGGTACATAACAGGATCATTAGGATTAAGCTTAAGGAGATGGGGTAAAAGCTTGAGACCCTTCATACCGAGCTCTTTCACAGCCCTCTCCAGTTCGTCCAGTGCAAGGACCCCTTTATGTGGGTCAACACTTGCAAACCCTATGAATCTATCAGGATATTTCTTTACTGCATCTGCAACAAGATCATTTGAGACCTTGTATTTAAACGTGGTCTCTGCATCTATGGCAACAATCACTGCCTTGTCAACCCCGGCGTCATCCATGTCCTTTATGGTATCTTCAAGCTCTGGGAACTTGAGATCCTTGAACATGAGCTGGTAACTGCGCGCCATCTCCTCAGGAAGGCTCTCAATAGCTTCCTTTGTAAATAACTGTGAGTGCGTATCAATAATCATGTTTTCTCACCTCCAGTATTTTAAGTCTATTACCTGATCTTAACACCCGGATCAAGGATTTGTTCGTTGTAACTAGGTATTAAGGGACAGGCAATAAGGTGCAGGATAAAAAAAGTGCCAGACACCTGATTTTGATGCCTGACACCTGATGCCCGCTTCCTGTTTTACACCTTTTCAGCAAACTTTTTTCTCAGTTCGTTCTTCAGGATCTTTCCACTCGGGTTTCTCGGCAGGGCATCTATCTTTATCACCTTCTTTGGCACCTTGTAGCCTGCAAGCTCTTTCTTGCAGAATGCTATGATGTCTTCCTCATTTATCTCCTGTCCAGGGGCTGGCACAACAATCGCTGTCACCGCCTCACTCCAGTATGGATCAGGCAGCCCTATTACTGCTGCATCTGCAATTGCAGGATGCTTGAACAGCACTGCCTCCACCTCCTGCGATGATACATTCTCACCACCTGATTTTATTATATCCTTTCGCCTGTCAACGAAGTAGATGAAACCATCCTCATCCATTCTTACAATATCCCCTGTGTGGTGCCAGCCTTTCCTGAACGTCTGAGCTGTCTTCTCCTCCTCCTTGTAATAGCCAAGCATCACGGCAGGTCCCCTTGCCACGAGTTCCCCCACCTCTCCGGGGGGCAGCTCATTATCATCAGGGTCAAAGACCTTCATCTGTAGGGGCAAATGGGGTCTGCCTATGGATGTAGGCTTCTTGTCAAAATCCTCGGGTAAAAGCGATGCGCCCAAAGGGCTCAACTCTGTCTG
>QMLJ01000276.1 GCA_003643935.1 Deltaproteobacteria bacterium
AGCCTTATTGAGGCTGGTTCGTCCTTTCAGGATTTTATAAGGGAGAATTATATAAGCAAGTGGACAAGTAAGAATCTAGCTGCTGCCGGGGCTATACGCACAACACTCGTAAACTCGGTTACGGCCTTCCTTGTAAAAGAAGGACTATTAAACATGGAGCGAGTTTCCCTTAGTCCGGTAACAGACCCTCTTGCGCACGATGTTGAACATGTGCCGACCATACATTACAAGGGCATGCCTTACGTGACAACACATTCCATGATATACAGCAAGTTCCTTGCATGTTTTAATCCTTACATAAAGGGTATATTTGTTGATTCTCACAATATAAGGCTTGAGATAGAGAGCCCGCAGAGGAAGCAGAGGGGAAAATACCTCATTGATTTCTCCCAGATAGACGTGGAGATGAGGAGAAACAGGGGCGTAGACCTCGAGAGGTACAAGAATGACCAGGAAGGCGTGAAGAAGATACTAAGGGAAGATATGGAAACAGCATTGGATTTCTTTGAGCGCATGATAATATATGCAATGGAAGAAATTGTATCAAAGAATGACGAAGATCTTAAAACTCTCGGTGTTGTAATTGATGTACCCAAGCAGCCATTCCCGAGATTTAGGTATGATGAAGGTGTAAAGAAGTATGGCAAGGCCGAGCTGGATATCAGGCTGGGAGACAACACGACTGGCCAATTCTTCTGGATAACAGGGATCCCGAGGGAAAACTATGACCTTATATATCCATATCTTCTTCCAGATAATAGTAAGTATTCACCTTCTGATGTCACCTCAGACATGGTCTACAATTACGATGTATGTGCCAGGTCCATAATAAGGGATACAGGCAAGTTTACTCCTGCAGTGGAGATACTTTCGGGTGCAATAAGGGAGTGGTTATACGAACCAATAATAGAAAGGCTAATAGATAACGGTGTGATCAAGGTAAGGCCTGTCTTTGAAAACGGGAATATTACAAATATTGAAGAGCTTGATGGATACGGCCCATTCTTGGCAGCAGTGGCAATGAAAGACAGTAACGGAAAGCCATTCTTCCCTGATACCATGGGTGGAGGTATAGGGGTTGAGAGGTCCTTGTATGCACTCCTTAGGGGGCCTGAGATAGAAAAGATTGATGATCTGACCTTCTTTGGTAAAAATCCTGACTCCTATCCTATATTCTTGTTCTAGCGATAAAAGGGAAGCCCGTCCTTCTTTGTCGAGCTTCCCTTTTTATATCCCGAAGTTATCTTTCTTTTAATCTCAGTCTATTATCTCTTGCCCCTTACATCCAGCTATATGTCTTCTCTGGTCCGACCCTTGAGACCTGGATAGAAGCAGCCGCCAGGGACCAGGCAAAAATAAGCGCCAGATGCCCGATGTCCGGTGCCTAGTCATATCACATCCCTTACCGGTATTCCTTGTTCCTTGAGATAAGATTTTATCTGGGGTATGGTATACCATCCATAGTGGACCATGGAGGCAATAAGTGCTGCATCAGCATCTGCCTTGATAAACACGTCCTTCAGGTGTTCTGGCTTTCCGGCGCCGCCCGAGGCAATAACAGGTATAGATATTGATGATGCAATGAGGCCAGTGAGCTCAAGTTCATAGCCCTCTGTTGTCCCGTCTGCGTCAATGGAGTTAAGGCAGATTTCACCTGCGCCTAGGTCCTCTGCCCTCTTTGCCCATTCAAGCGCATCCATACCCATGTAGGTGCGACCACCATTTATAACCACCTCATATCCTGATGGTATGCTCGAGTTCTTTTCCACCTTTTTTGCATCCATGCCTAGTACTATGCACTGGCTACCAAAAAGAGTTGCCCCCTCCCTGATAATCTCGGGATTCAATACCGCGGCACTGTTCACGCTTATCTTCTCGGCACCTGCATCCAAGATCCTGTGCATGTCTTGTGATCTCCTTATGCCTCCCCCAACGGAAAAGGGTATGAATATATTCCTTGCAACCCTGTCCACAACGTCGACCATTATATCCCGTCCTTCAGCGGACGCTGTAATGTCGTAGAATACCAGTTCATCCACGCCTTGCTCATAGTACTTCTTTGCCATCTCAACGGGGTCACCTATGTCCACGTTTTCCTTGAATTTTATTCCTTTTGTTGTCTTTCCGTCCCTCACATCCAGGCAGACTATAATCCTCTTGCTCAGCATTATTTCTTTTCCTCATGCCCGTCATAGCTTGTCTGGGACTCCCTGTCTGCTGCATAATAATCCTGTAGTGGACATGCATCCCACTTTAGGTTCTTTAATGCCATTATTGCCTCGCTCACTGCCTTTGATCCAGCTATGGTGGTGGAGTAGGGTATTGAGTATCTGATGGCGTTCTGGCGTATGTGGTGTGCGTCCATTGACGGTGTATGACCAATGCTGGTGTTTATTATAAGTTGGATTTCACCGTTCTTGATATAGTCAACCACGTGTGGCCTGCCTTCGCTTATCTTTTGAATTGTCTCGCAACTAAGGCCGTGATTCTTAAGGTGTGAAGACGTGCCCCTTGTTGCAAGGATCTTGAACCCCATGTCCATAAATGTCTTGGCAACCGGGACTATCTTATCTTTGTGGAGGTCATGCACGCTGACAAAAACATTACCTTCAAGCGGCAGGTTATACCCCGTTGCAAGCTGGGCCTTGGCGAATGCAATACCAAAAGAATTTCCTATACCCATCACCTCTCCAGTAGATTTCATTTCAGGACCCAGGGATACATCCACGTTCGGGAAACGGTTAAATGGGAACACGGATTCCTTCACTGACACGTGTTTAGGCCATACCTGGGATGTAAAGCCAAGTTCCTTCAATGAATGGCCGACCATTACCTTGGTCGCAAGCTTTGCAAGGGGGACTCCTATGGCCTTTGAAACAAAGGGTATAGTGCGTGATGCCCTTGGGTTTACCTCCAGCACGTACAGTGTACCGTCTTTAAGTGCATACTGTATGTTCATGAGGCCTATTACGCCGAGCTCTTGG
>QMLJ01000277.1 GCA_003643935.1 Deltaproteobacteria bacterium
ATCTTCTTTTGGTGTAATAGGGAATATGCTGGGATCATTCATTAAAACAGTCCTTAAAACATGGTCCTCGGATAGATACTCAAAGGCCCTCTTGCACATGACCTCGAACTTCTTAACCACGTCCTGCTCTGCCTCCAGGTCCCTTCTCACCTTTGTCTGCCACCTCAAAAGTGCGTGGGCCACAGCCTTCTCGTAGAGATCCCTCTTGTTCTTGGCATAGATGTACAGATTGCCCTTGGTCATGCCCACTTCGCCGGCTATGTCCTCGACAGTGGCCTTTTTGTAACCATATCGGGCAAAAACCCTCAAGGAAGCATCATAAAGCTGATTTGCTTTGACCTTTCTTTTCATAACAAATGAACAAATTGTTCATTTGTTTAAATATCAGCATAGACAATACTTGTCAACAGGAAAAGAATGAAGGAGATAGGCCAAAGATGAGACTATCCAGGGGGTATCATACAATGACAAACCTTATGCTTGCAACCCTTTCAAAGTCCCTCTTTACAAGGAAGCTCATGTCATGCCTGACAAAAAACCTGTGCCAATTAAGGTTAACACCGACCGGCACTATATACGTACCCCTAGGACCATTGACAGATACCATCTTTATCTCGGATGCGCTTGGTACCCTTAATGTACTACCTGCTTTTACATTGACTTTCTTATCATTTATGAGCATGTCGATCGAGAATTCGTCTTTATCATAATGCCTTGGCCTGAGACCCGAGATAAGGGTATCAAAATCAGGAGAGATCTCAACATCGTAAATCTTGAAAAATTCCTCTAACATGAGCAGATGATGTCTGACCTTTGTCTTGAGATCGGGTAGTTGTTTTGATACCTCCAGGCAAAAGGCCCTTGTGTTACACTGGGTAAGGCTGTAGTAGGTCAGGGACTTCCTTTGCTCCGGGTGATGGGTGTTTTTATCGAATGTCCTGGTGTTATGAACCGGTATGTGCCACTTTTCAACCTTTATCTTCCTGTTGACCGCTGCCGTCACTTCCCTTGCCACCTCGCCGAGCTTAAAGCCTGAGTATTCCTCGCTATCTATTACAACTGACTGCCCCCAGCAAGCGGAATTAATCCGGTTGAAGCCATACCCATCGTGCAGGGATAGTAGCACATCCGGCCTGAAATCCCTTATTACCTGCTTTATCCTCTCTACCGATACCAAGTCGGGGTCATCCTTGGCTATACCGGCAAATTTCCTGTTCATGTCACCATTATAACCCCTTTTGAACGCCAGTATGGATGTAAAGTTTGACCTTGGCACAACGAGCAGACTGCCCCTGGTAACATCTACATCCATGAGCACGTCCGATGCCCTGTAACCGCCCGGTTCATTCCCATGAATACCGCCGATAACAAGTATGCGACCACCTGGCCTAGCCCCATGCCTTGCCTTCAACTCAAAGGGCTTTGGAGGTAGATAAAAATGCATGTACCTACCTGTCCTGGCAAACGCACTTACCGGGATAAAGGTCAACAAAGGTACATGTAGCAAGACCTTTATTAATTCCCTCCTGCTGAAATCAGGCACCTGCCTATCTCCTTTGCTACAACAATTCTACCACCATCTACATGTTTGTTCAAAGGCTTAAATAAGATAAATAGTTAACGTTAACACGCAACTTAGAACATACCACTCTCCTGTTAGCAAATTAAATCGATTTTTGGACTGGCATGTTTTCGAGATGTAAATATCTGTTCCAGAGGTCCAAGAACATATTAGAGGTCAACAGAAAACCTCCATGCACAGTACCAGTCATCCGGATGATCGTCAGGTGGGCATGCAATGCATTTCGTCTTTATCCGGGGATCTATGGCAGAAGCAAACGTGCTGTATTCAACAATACCGGCAGACTTACAGGGGTAGTCAGCAAGCCCCCTCCTTTTCCTTGCTGACTGTACCCTGCAGTCTACCATCCTGAATATGAGCGTGTTTTCATCTACATCCTCGAAAGACTGCTTGTTTATCCTCGAGTACATCCTGTACCCGAGCGCCTGCCTAAGCGCCGATATACCTCCATTTTCCGGCAAATCTAGAAGTTTCTTTATCCTCATTGCCTCATAAGGAGAGAACCTCGTCCAGCATGTATCATTACATCTCTTTGCCGTGAACAGGTCCACTGAAGACTCGACCGCCTGAAACCATACCCCATCGTTTGCAAGCCAGTTGATACCAAGCGCCCTCATGATCCCCAAAAGCGCATCAGGAGATAACCTATTTAAGGATACAGGCACACCCCTGTCATCCACCTCAAATCCTAGGAGATCGCCGAGGCGCTTCATCTGTATCGCAAGGCTCTTCCACCACACGTCATCCTCGATGCTGCATGCCCTCTCAAAACCCAGTTGGTGTGCTACCTCTGAAAACCACAGGCCGTAATGTACCAGTATCCTGCGAAAACCATCAACGACACATTCTACAAGGGCTTCTGTGTCCTGCATCTCCATTGGTTTTGACCTATACATCCCAACCTCCTCTCCGGCTATCGATAGCCTTTCTGGACCACTTTGAACTTTAAGCCACGTCCCCGGTCTCCTTAAACCTTATCTTTATATTCCCTAAGTTTCAATGCTCGCTGGGTCTCACTCCTCAACCCAACCTGAATTCCAGGTGCCGGGCATCAGGTTCCAGGCTCCTGGAAAGACAGGTATATCTCTTCTCAGCGCTCTTTAAATCTATCTGCTCCCCCCTTGCCTTTTTCCGGCATCCGGTCTCCTTAAACCTTATCCTTATACTCCCTAAATTTCAATACTCGCTGGCTTCCGTCCTTCAACCTAGAGTCCTGTCCGTTGTCCGTTGTAAAAACCCCATTGTTTTCCCGGCGCCTGGAGCCCGATGCCCGGTGCCTAATCTATTATCTTACCCATGACAAAATCCTTTATAACCGCAGCTGTCTTCTCTGGTTTTCCCTCCTCAGGTATATGACCACATTCAGGGATAACAGCAAGCACTGCATTCGGGAGGTC
>QMLJ01000278.1 GCA_003643935.1 Deltaproteobacteria bacterium
AAGATAAAGGACATAGTCAGAAAGATCGATGGCATAAATGCATATGTTACAAAGTCATATCCCGGTGGACACACCCTTGTGGATATCGACAAGGCATCATCCGGCGGCAGCCAAGACACGTAGAAGGACTTGTCCTTTATCTACCTGAGTAATTCCCTTGCCACTATTATCCTTCTTACCTCCGAGGTACCTGCACCTATCTCATAAAGCTTGGCATCTCTCCATAGCTTCTGTATGGGGTATTCCAGACAGTAGCCGTAACCACCGTGTATCTGTACACCATCGCAGGCTACCTTTGTGGCGCTTTCCGCTGTAAACAGTATAGCGGATGCCGCCAGTTTATCTAGCTCTGTGCCTTTACCCCCGCGTGCACCGGCCGGCGTATCAGCGAACCTGGCAGCTCTATAAACCATGCCCCTTGATGCCTCAACAAGGCAATACATATCCGCTATCTTTTGCTGTATCATCTGGAAATCTTTTATCGGCCTACCAAACTGCTCTCTCTCCTTTGCATATTTTATGGAGTATTCAAGTGCCTGCTCTGCAATACCCAGAGAACCACCTGCAAGCACAATCCTCTCATATGCCAGGCCTGAGGTTACAACTGCCACGCCTGCGTTTTCCTCCAGGATCAGGTTCTCTTTAGGTACGCGAACATCCTCAAACGAAAGCTCAGCTGTGGGAGAACCTCTCATGCCGCACTTCCTGAGCTTTCTCGATACACTTACACCCGGCCAGGAGGATTCAACTATAAATGCACTTATGCCATGCGCACCCAGCTCAGGAGCCGTCTTGGCATACACCAAGAGGGTATGAGCCACACTACCATTGGTTATGAAGGTCTTCGAACCATTCAGAACATAGGCGTCTCCGTCCCTCTTAGCCCTCATCCTCATGCCCCTTAGCGCATCTGAGCCCGCGTTTGGCTCTGTAAGGCAAAGCGCACCTATGTGTTCACCCTTGCACATGGGCGGCAGGTACTTTCTTTTTTGGCTATCGTTGCCGTTTTTATGTATATTGTTTGCACAAAGGTTTGAGTGCGCGGCATAGCTCATGCCAAGTGAAGGAGATATCCTGCTTATCTGTTCCACAGCCAGCATCTGCATGAATATCCCCTGCCCTGCGCCACCATAGGCCTCGTCTATGGTAATACCCAGCATACCCAGGTCCCCTAGCTTTGGGAAAAAATCATCAGGTAGCCTGTCTTGCTCGTCAATCTCTTCCTGTATTGGACCAAGTTCATTAACCGCCCACCTATAGACGGTCTCGGCCATCATGGTCTCTTCTTTTGTCAGCCCTGTCATAGTAGCTTTCCTCGTGTTATTATGTTGTATTAATAAGTTCCTTTAGCAGGCCTTGTTAGGCCGGCTCGAACCACATGAGTAGCAGTGGATGCGGAACAGGCTTATCTGAATATGCAACCTTTACCCTCATGCCGTCATAGATATCTTCTTCCTTGCCATAGTTCTTGAGCATGTGAGTAAAGAGCGTTTTCGGCGCACCATCCATCCTAACCATTGCCAGGACATAGGGAATATCCACCCTATCTCTCATGAAAGACGGTATAAACCTTGATATGGAATGACTCACAAGGGTTCCAGTGCCCGGCAGTTCTACCCACTTACATATGGTAAGATCATTTGGGCATACTGGCCTGGGTATGGGCCATACTTGGCCGCACTTGGGACACTTGGTTGCAAAGAAGCGCTTGTTTTCAAGCTCTATGAAAAACTTTGAGTACTTACCCAGGGAGTGACGGTATGTTATGTGCTGGTCTATCTGTATCTTTTCTATGAGCCTAAAATCCTTCCACGGGTCCTCCTCGTTGACAAATTCCTTCATCCAGTGCATCTCTGGTCCCATGGGGTCGAGTGTTTCAAAAACCTGGAGCTTAGTAGTAACCAGACCTCTCTTCTTGGGCGCAAGGTCTTTTATAACCGGTAACTTGGGAAATTCTATCTTTTCTTTCCTAGTTTTTGCCATGATCCAGTCCTCCTTTGATTAATCAACCCTTCGGAATATGTTAACTGCCACGAATGTGCCTGTGCCGCCGTGACTGTCAGTAAGCCCAAGGCCATTCTTGATAACTACCTGTCTCTTGGGATGTGCCTCTTCCCTCAGCTGCCTTAATATCTCTATACCCTGATTTATGCCTGTTGCGCCGACTGGATGCCCCATTCCCATAAGCCCACCAGAAGTATTGCAAGGCAGCTCTCCTCCAAGATCAAAAAATCCTTCATCGGTGAGAGGACCGCTCTGGCCTAGACCACAGAATCCAAGGTCCTCGTAGCTGACCAGTTCCGTCCCTGAGTACGCATCGTGTATCTCGGCACAATCCAGTTCCTTTGCCGGGTCTTTTATACCAGCCATCTTATATGCCATCTGAGATGCCACCCTCTTTGCCCTGAAATGAGCAATACCTGGATACGGCCATGGCCTGTCGGCAAGTCTCATGAAATCGGTTCCGCAGCCACTAGCAACCAGTTCTATGGTTGGCTTCTTCTTCCACGTAGAGCAATACCGCTCTGCCCATTCAGCCGTCGCAAATATCAAGCACGATGCCCCATCAGATAGAAGAGAGCAATCAAGCCTCTTGTAGGGAGACGTTATAAGAGGGGAGCTCATTACATCGTCAACGGTTATGTCCATGGGCTGGTGCGCATACTCGTTGTATATGGCATTCCTATGGTTTTTCACCGATACCTTGGCAAACTGCTCTTCCTTGGTACCATACATATCCATGTGGGCACGCATCATCAATGCATAGTAAGCGATGTAAAACCCGGCTATCTGGAACTCCCAGTCAAAATCGGATGCATAGGCTATGAATTCCTGGGCAGTATCCGAGGGCACATGTCTCCCCATGTTCTCTGCACCGTATACGATCATGGAATCACATAGCCCTGCCTTGATATATGCATATGCATTCCTTATGGCAAGGCCACCTGTTGCACCTCCTCCTTCCACCCTT
>QMLJ01000279.1 GCA_003643935.1 Deltaproteobacteria bacterium
AAATTACAGAATTGCAAGAACTCAAGATTTGAAAGGTTACCCTATGGTTACCCCTAAGAAGAAAAAACAAAAAGGCTAACCTTAAGTTTTCCTTTAGATTGGCTTTAACACAGGCTCTCAAGGTGACTCCCCGGGAGGGACTCGAACCCATAACCTCGTGAGTCCAAGCCATGTTGTGTCCCAGATCCTAGAGGCACTCCTGATAGCGGTAAAAAAAAGCTAAGAGTGCCTCTTGTTTACAACACCGGGGGATACGACAGCGTGAGCGCCCTTAAACTTTTAGACGGCATAGTGGACATATACATGCCGGACTTCAAGTTCTGGGATGACGAACCAGCGAGGAAATACCTAAGGGTGAACAACTACAGGTCAACTGCCATGAATGCCATCAAGGAGATGCATGCCCAGGTTGGAGACCTTTTGCTTGACAACAGGGGCATAGCAATAAGGGGCTTGATTGTCCGCCACCTGGTCATGCCCTTTTGTGTGGCGGGGACAAAGGAGGTAATGAAATTCCTGGCTAAAGAGATATCAAAGCATACGTATGTAAACATCATGGACCAGTACAGGCCGTACTACAGGGCGATAAAGGACAAAACCATAGGTAGGGGCATCACGAGAAGGGAGTTTCTCGATGCAGTGCTCTATGCAACGAGTGCAGGCCTTACCAGGCTGGACTCCGTTCAGATCTAGATATGCCCTGTGCTCTGTACAAAACAAAAGCCAAGTCTTGAGTGAAGACACCAGGTACCTAGCCCACGATTCATTGTGATCTATGACTTTATCTTCACCCCTTTTATCTTATCCTGTCTTGCTATCTTGAATACAGACGAAAACTCCATTACAGGCCTATCATCGTCATTAAAGACAGTAGCATGACCCTTCAATGTCCTTTCTTGCCTTTGTGTAACCTTGGCCCGGGCGGTTACAACACCCTTTTTCACAGGGTATAGATACCTCGCCTCCATTGAGATGGTGGCAAAGTGAGTACCAGGCTCGAGCATGCTCTTTATTGCCATGACAACAGCTGTATCAGCAAGACTCACCAGTGCTCCACCGTGCATGAGCCCTGCCCCCTGGGCAAGTTCAATAAAGAAAGGCATCTTCAGCAATGCATGCCCGTCTTTTGCCTCGATTATCTCCATGTTCAAAAGTCTTTCGAACGGAGCACAGGCTATCCATGCATCCATCTCGAACTCGTGTGGCCCGATAGAATGATCGCCTCTTTCCTTTCCAGTGAAAGAAGGGTTGCCTTGTCCTGGCTGCTTTCTCTCTGGCATTATTCCTCCAATTCCAAACTCTCCGGTCTGGACCACATTGTACTATACCTTGCCAGGAGGTCAACAAGATCTTGGCCTTATGCCTACAATCCAAGTATATTCCCCTATGAAATACTCGGCACTGCCCAGGAATCTGTTTGAAATAACAGGGCATGATAAGTTATATAGACTTTACCCAGCTGGGGTACAGGGGGTAAGTATGAAAAAGGCAGAGTTCCAGGGCAGAAAGAGAAGGCCTGATATAGAGTTGAACAAGCCTTCAGAGAGAAAATACTGGCAAAAGCAGGGCAACTTTGCATTCTGGTATTTTGTAATCATGTTGCTCCTGTTCTACTTATTCCAGCAGGGTATACAGGTAAAGAAGGAGGAGATCCCCTACAGCCAGTTCCAGCAATACCTCAGTGAAAATAAGATATCTGAATGCATCATAAGGGACAAGTTAATAGAGGGTACCTTAAAGCTAAAGAATAAGAAAACCGGTAAGCCCATACATTTTGTAACAGTCCCCTTGCACGATGCGCACCTTGCAAATACCTTAGAGAAACACGGGGTCAAGTACAGCGTTGCCCTGGAGAACCATTTTCTTAGTGACCTTATATTCACATGGATAATACCCTTTGGAATAATCTTCCTGCTCTGGGGTTTTCTATCCCGGAGGGTTGCCATGTCTGGCATGAATTTCCTTAACGTGGGTAGAAACAGGGCACATATACACGCAGACTCCCAGCCCAAGGTGACATTCAAGGATGTTGCAGGCGTTGAGGAGGCCAAGCAAGAACTAGAAGAGGTTGTAGAGTTCCTCAGGCATCCTGATCGGTTCCAGAGGCTTGGCGGACGAATGCCAAAGGGTGTGCTCCTGGTAGGGCCACCTGGAACGGGAAAGACCCTGCTGGCAAGGGCTGTCTCAGGTGAAGCAGGGGTGCCTTTCTTCAGCATAAGTGGATCTGACTTTATAGAGATATTCGCCGGCGTTGGTGCGGCAAGGGTAAGGGATCTGTTTGATCAGGCCCGCGCCAAGGCGCCATGCATAATCTTTATAGACGAGCTGGACGCCGTGGGAAGACAAAGGGGAGGTCCAGTGGCATTCAGCGGCCACGATGAAAGAGAACAGACGCTAAACCAGCTTCTCGTTGAAATGGACGGTTTTGATTCCAGTAAAGGTGTTGTGGTGCTTGCCGCCACAAATCGCCCGGATGTATTGGACAAGGCGTTACTTAGACCTGGCAGGTTCGACCGCCAAGTTGTTGTTGAAAAGCCTGACATGAAGGGGAGGCAGGAGATACTAAAGATCCATACCAGGAACCTGAAACTTGCACCGGATGTCAATCTCGAGGTCATTGCCAGAAGAACCCCTGGATTTGTCGGTGCTGACCTTGCGAACCTGGCCAACGAGGCAGCTATACTTGCTGCACGTAAAAACCGTAACAGCGTGACTCAATCCGACTTTGAGGCTGCCATAGACAGGGTTATCGCTGGCCCGGAGAAAAAAAGTACTGCTATGGGACCAGAGGAGAAGCACCGGGTGGCCTATCACGAGTCAGGGCATACACTTGTGGCGGAACTAGTGCCCACGGGAGAACCCGTGCACAAGGTCTCTATAATACCAAGGGGGTCAGGTGCGCTGGGTTATACCTTGCAGCTGCCTGAGAAGGAGAAATTCAT
>QMLJ01000280.1 GCA_003643935.1 Deltaproteobacteria bacterium
ACCCTTTGCCGGACCACCTATGTTTACAGGAAGTCCTTCAAGTGCATCTATACGCTCTATGCCAGATACGCCTTTAACCAAAGCCTTCCATAGGGACTGAACATCACTCCCTAAGGGTGAGACCACCCCCATTCCTGTAACTGCAATATTATCCATGAAACAGGTTAAATCTTGGCCTTGACGTACTCTATGGCATCCTTCACATAGGTGAGCTTTTCAGCATCATCATCAGGTATCTCAATATTATACTCTTCCTCTACAGTCATTATAAGTTCAACCAGGTCCAGTGAATCAGCGCCGAGATCATCTGTAAAGGACATGTCAGGAGAGATCTCTGAAGGATCCTTTTCCAGTTGTTCAGCAATAAGCTCGATAATGCGCTCTTCTACCGAGGCCATTAACTATTCCTCCTTTACGCTTATATTTTTAATCACATATAAAGGCCACCGTCTACCACGATCACCTGTCCTGTTATGTATGAACACAGCTCTGAGCATAAAAAGGCTACCACGCCCGCAACATCTTCAGGCCTTCCTACCCTACCTATAGGTATGATGTCTAAAAGTTTACCCTTGTCAATACCAGCCGTCATGTCTGTATCTATAAAACCTGGAGCCACTGCATTAACCAATATTCCCCTGCCTGCCAGTTCCTTTGCCGCGCTCTTAGTAAAGCCAACCAAGGAAGCCTTTGCAGCTGAATAGGCACTCTGGCCGGCATTACCCCCAAGGCCAACCACCGATGTAATGTTAATTACTCTGCCGTAGTGATTCTTTAACATATATCTAATCACATTGGAAGTGCAGAAAAAAGAGCCTTTAAGCGCTGTGCCAAGCATGTTGTCAAGGTCTACTTCCCTTGTCCTCAATATCAGTCCATCCTTTGACACGCCGGCGTTGTTTACAAGTATATCTATACGACCATGTGTACCTGCTATATCTTTAATCGCATCCCTTGCTGCATTGGCATCTATCACATCAAAGCCCTTAGCCTCTGCACTACCACCACTGGCCTTTATTGAATCAACAACCCCTTCTGCAAGCACCTTGTTTACCCTGTAGTTTACAATAACGTGGCAACCGCAACGGGCCAAGGTCCGTGCAATAGCTGCACCTATGCCCCGGCTTGCCCCTGTTACCAAGGCCACCTGTCCATTGAGGTCAATTGTAAGGCCATTCTTCATGTCATTATCCCTGTGTTATTGCCTCCACATGAGCCTCTGGGTAAATCCTTTTTACCAGTGGGGCCAGAACCGATCTGGGCCCTATTTCCACAAATCTTGTTATGCCCTGCGATACCACGTATTTGACCGACTCATCCCACAGTACTGGATCAACAAGTTGACGGGCAAGTAGCATCTTCATAGCCGCGGGATCTTGAGCTTCCCTTGCAGTGGCATTAAAAACCACTCTTATCCTGGGTTTCTCAAGTGCCTTTGCATCCAGGACCTGAGCCAGTTTCTTGCTGGCATTTGTCATAAGCGGACAGTGCGAGGCCACGCTGATTTTCAAGGGTACCACGCGCCTGGCCCCGGCGTCTTTTAGCAGGGGGACGGCCTTGTCAATTGATGATATCATGCCAGATATGACTACTTGCTTCCCGCCGTTTATGTTGGCTATCCATAGGTCTTCAACATCGCTTATGGCAGAACGCACGGCATCGGCCTCAAGTCCCAGCACAGCCGCCATACCGCTCACGCCTAAAGGCAGTGCACCCTCCATGAACTCGGCCCTGCTGTTTACCAGGTCAAGGGCATCTTGCCTAGATAGAACGCCAGCGACCGCCAGGGCTGTGTATTCACCAAGGGAATGTCCCATCACGAAATCGGGTGTTGGCAATTCTGACTTTTCCCACAAGGCAATGGTCGCGGCAAACACTGCAGGTTGTGCATTGATGGTTCTGCTGAGTTCATCAAGAGGACCTTTTTCCATTAACCTGAGGAGACCCTGCCCTATGCCTGTACCCAGATCAAGACCCTTGCTCATGCCTACAAACTGGGTACCCTGGCCTGGGAAAATAATACAGTATGACATTATTCCTCTTCAGAAACCCTTATTACCTCCCTACCTCTGTAGTACCCACAGTTGGGACATACCGTATGGGGCAGCTTAGGTTCCTTGCAATTAGGGCAATAGGAAATACTCTTAAGCCTTATTGCATCATGGGCCCTTCTCTTGTCTCTCCTTGTACTGGAATGCCTTCTCTTCGGTACGGGCATGGGATTTCACCTCCTGTCTAGTAGCTTCTTCATTACCCTTAGCCTCGGCTCAACCTCTCCAGAGCATGAACATGGCCCTTTGTTTAGATTCGCGCCACAGTAAGGACAAAGGCCTTTACATTCTGGATCGCACAGGAAACGTGCAGGCAAGTCAAGTATCAGCTCTGACATTATGTATTCACCGAGAAATATCTCTTTTCTGTAATAGCCAAGTTCCGGGTTGCTACGGGCTTCCTCAAGGGCTTCATTCATCCCGGGGCCTGCCCTCATATAGTCACTCTCCAAGTGCCTATCTATGGAATAGACCATTGGAGACAGGCATCTCGAACAATACGTAAAGATTTCTCCTTTCACGTGGACACTAGCATGCATGACATCTTCTTTCCTTGTTATTGTGTAGTGTATCTCAAGGGGTACATGCACCTTGAGGTCTTCATCGTCTAGCACAGATTCAAATTCCTCTGGAGATAGCACTACATCCCTTTCTATGCCTGCCTTACCAATAGTATCAACTGGTATCCTTAAATTTCTTATGTCCATGGCCTTTACCATAAAGTCACTGAAGCTACTATTGCATACAGGAGGATTTGTCAAGCATACAACAATGTGGAAGGCATTGGGTATCAAAGGCACAAAGGGACGACAAAGTAAAAAAACAGGCGTCAGGCACCGGGCTCCGGGCGTCAGGTAAAAACAGGCACCGGGCGACGGGCTCTA
>QMLJ01000281.1 GCA_003643935.1 Deltaproteobacteria bacterium
GCGGATATTCGGCATTCCCAATTTCCGCTACTATGCCCTTGCTGATGGAATCAAACACATCCTGAATCGCTCAGGAAACGGCTTAAGACAAAAAACTGCTAAACCCCAACCCCAAACACTCCTGCCTTTCCTGATGTGAAAAAAATGGGGAAAGTCCAGTAAATCATTCAGACCTTCCCTATTCTTTACCAAAGACACTGTTTTTACTCGCAATTTCACATAATTTACCAATATCATTGGGCTATTCTGATTCTATAAAATTCTTTCTGGGGAAGGCCCAGATTAGTCACTCCCTTCTTACCAAGGTATGATAAAATCCATCTTCGGCTGCCCACGACTTTACGAATTTTGCTTTGCCAATTGATTTTACCATCATAGGTGCAAGTTTAAGCATCCTCTCATCATCAGCCACTATCTCCACTAATTCTCCTACATTTACATTATCAAGTTCAGCCGAAACCTTTTTAAGCCTCTCATCAGGGGTTATACCTCGCACATCGACTACTATTCCCTTTTCCATCATAATTTCCTCCTTTCCTGTAATAGAACTATTAGAAGTCGATCTGTGCCCTTGTGCCGAGTATGGAGATATCGTCTGCCAGAGCGCTGCCGCCTGCGTTTGCTATCCACTGGTAATCTAAGGTTAAGGCAAGGCGTTCACAAAGGGTATACCTGTAGTACAACTCTGCGTATTCCTCATCATCTGGATCTGTATTTGCCCTCTCAAAGTCATCTGTTAGTAGGATCCTGCCGTAGCCCATGCCAATGGCATCACCTGACCTGTGCCAGGCTGATCCTTTGAGCTCAAAGCCAGCTGTCCAGAGCCTGTCAAAAGGTATCATCTCCCATTCGGTCCCATTCCACGATGAGAGATCGTCGTCTGTCTGGCTGTACCTTGCAAAAGCCGTGATATTATCCGAGAGCTCCTGGTCAATGCTCACACCCCAGCCCCTTTGTTCATCACGCGCCAGGGGACAATCGTATTTTTTGTAATCTTCAGGTACAAGATCCAGGTAGTTCAGGTAACGGTTATTCAGGTGATTCCTGTTGTCAAGCCATGCATACACGCGGTAATTACCCCTTCTGCCCTTTATAACTGGTTTAAAGCTTACCTGGCATGCCATGAAACCGTGGTCAAATATGTCCTCCCAGTTGTCATCCTCAACCGATGCACCTATAAGTCTGAACTCAAAAAGGTCAACCGGCGAGAAACTCAACATGAATGCAGGGCAGTAGAAGTTGTCAGGCTCGGGCACTGTAAGCCCCATGCTCTTCACGAATATGTTGTTTAAGAACTGTGTTGTCTCGTCGCCAGAAACCTCGTTTTCGTCAAACAGCACGCTTATATCCATCTTGCCTACGTCAAACACAAACGTATCATCCTTTAGGCCTAGCTCGTAAAAGGCCTCTGATATGGTGAGATCGGTCTGATTGTTATGATTCTTGGTTGCATATGCATCGTAGTTGGGCACACTGAAACTAGACACATCATCATTAAGGCCCTCACCATCACCACCTTCAAGGTGCACATAAAAACTGCCATATTTCTCAAAGTCCGTTGCAAGGTTGAGGTCAAAGGTAAATGCCCCATCAGCAGATTCACCTTCTCCCGGGTTATTATCATCGTTATTTATAGTACCCTGAATAATACCCGTGAGGTCAGCAGATATCCTGATATGACCAAGGGCTTCCTCCAACTCCTTAGAGGCATTAATCTCTTGCTTAGCACCTGCCTGCGCACTTTCGTACCTATGCAGACTTTCCTCCAGGGCATTTAACCTCTGCTGGAGCCCCTTGTTCTCTTTCTTGACCTTTTCTACTTCTCTCTTGAGATCAAGGGCATCATCTCCAAAGGCCATCCCTGCCAAAGACAGCGTAAAATAAACACCCAAAATAATCACCATAATCATCCCTAAAATCTTCTTTAACATCTTATTACCCCCTAATGGTGTATTTTTTAATCCTGCCATTACAAATAATGGAAGGATTTGTCTGTTGAAATAGAAAAGCCCGGCTGACTTTTCATCAGCCGGGCTTCGTAAGCCTCTTTTTTCTTTAGCCCTCGCAGGGCTCTCATTACCTTTTAAAATAACCTTAGACTATATTTTAATCTACCTATGGTTGACGGATTTGGTTCTTGTCATGAGAAGATCCTCTTGGGCCTCTGAAATCTCTTCGGCCAGTATGTTTACTCCTCGCAGAATCTGGATATATCCGCACTTGGGGCACTTGATCTCCACCTTTATGATCTCACCCTTCATGAGAAGCCTATTGCACTTCTTGCACCTGATCTCCCTCATGTCATAGTTACTCCTTATCTTGCTGGAGGCCCTTTTCAAGCCACGCTTTAATCCCCATTATTCCACCTGTTGACTCGAGACCAGACATTTCTGATCTAAATATTTCTTCACATGCAGCCCAAATTTCCTCATACCTACTACGTATAATTTCGTCATGTTTCGAATAGCTTTTCTCTAATCCATCATTTACTATCTTCTCTGACATTACTCTTCCTCCTGTTTCTTATAATATTCGTGGATACAAGAAATCACGACCAGGGAAAACGGCAGTAAAAGTACTGCTGGAGTGTAGGGAGGCGCATATGCCTCCCAAAATCCTCTGGCTGTATTAAACCAGCCTCCATCCTCACCGCCAGGTATAGATTCAGCAACCATGGCAAAGATATCTGTCCCTGCTATTATCCATAATAGAATACTTCCCATCATCACCTTTGCTAATTGATGAATCTCATGAAGGTTCTTAAGCCCTGATAAATAAAACACCCCGGCAAAGATTATAACAAGACCACCCCAGCCACCCCTGAATCCATCATTGGGTATATCCAGGACACCAAGGCTATACTCGCTACCTGTTATGGCTACGATTAAATCCGTTATACCAAAGACCAGGGTTATAAGACCCA
>QMLJ01000282.1 GCA_003643935.1 Deltaproteobacteria bacterium
AACCTCCTCTCCGGCTATCGATAGCCTTTCTGGACCACTTTGAACTTTAAGCCACGTCCCCGGTCTCCTTAAACATTGTCTTTATAATCCCTAAATTTCAATGCTCGTTGGCTTCCGTCCTTCAACCTAGAGTCCTGTCCGTTGTCTGTTGGCCGTTGTAAAACCCCATTGTTTTCCCGGCGCCTGGAGCCCGATGCCCGGCGCCTAATCTATTATCTTACCCATGACAAAATCCTTTATAACCGCAGCTGTCTTCTCTGGTTTTTCCTCCTCAGGTATATGACCACATTCAGGGATAACAGCAAGCACTGCATTCGGGAGGTCTTTCTTAAGCCTGTAAGCGTTCTTTATAGGTATCCACTTATCTTCTTTGCCCCATATTATGAGTGTCGGGATCTTCACGCCGTGCATCTTCTCCATGTACTTCTTAAAGCTCTCTTTTCTTGTCCTTTCTATTGCTCTTGCAACCTCTACGGTTGCATACAGGGCATTATCTGTACGCAACCTATCGTAATAGGCATCTACCTGTTCTTTTGTGACCCAATCCTTGTGATAATACACCTGATGGAGGTTCATTCTTATCATCCAACGACCGAATATAAGCTTTGAAGTTAATACTGCGCCTGGCCAATTGGACATCCTTATGACAAGGGGTGCCTTCTGAGGGTATACTGCCGCATCAATCAACACCAGCCTTTTTATCTTCTCAGGATGATAGATAGCCATCATTAAGGCAATACCTCCACCAAGTGAATTCCCAACAAAGGTAACACCCCTAAGTCCCATGTAATCCATCCATGCATTTATGTCTTCCATGAGCGAGACCGGGTCGTACTTGGCATCCCTGGGCTTGTCAGACCAGCCAAAGCCCTTCATATCCAGCGCCCAAACATGGAAGCCAGCCTTATTAAGTATTGGTGCCACCTTCTCCCAGGTATAGGTGGAGGAGGCATATCCATGCAGGAGAAATATGTTCTCTCCATCGGCCGGATATTCTAAGTAATGGTAATTCACACCACCCACCCTTACAAAATGGTCCCTCCCTGTAGGGCTCAGGATCTTGCCCTGTGGGATATGGTGAACAAATAATCCACAACCCGTACCTATTGCTAAGACAATGAGCAGTAATAAAAGGGTAAATCCCGATCCATGATTCTTCATTTAAGCCTCCTTTCAACAAACTCCTTGAAATAATATACACAAGAGACCTGGCCCAGCTGAGCCGATCATGTGAAACACCTCTAGACCAAGATCAAGGCCTTTACACTATAACTATAAACCCAGGTACGCAATTAAATCAAAAAAGCTTACTCGCTTAGTCTCACAGGTGCTGCCACCTCAAGGCCCTTCAATTATCAACATATCCTAGGCACCAATTCTCCGGTTGGCAGGTCTATCTCCCTCTCTCCACCAATTACAGTGTTCATCCTGAGCCCTGGCCTCCCTGTCTTGTCCACCATCCCTATGATGACAGAGTCCTTGCCAAATTCATGCTTTCTCATTGCATCTAGAACAGCAGCGGCATCTGCTTCAGGGCAGAAAACCACCATCTTGCCCTCATTGGCCAAGAATAGCGGGTCCAGCCCCAGTATCTCGCATACCCCCCTCACGCTATCTCTTATCGGTATGTCCTTTTCCTCTATGTTTATCGATACACCTGCCATCTCAGCTATTTCCACCAGTATGGAACCAAGACCGCCGCGTGTTGCGTCACGCATACAATGTATTCGGGGGCTTGCATCCAAGATAACCTCTACCAGGTGATTAAGGGGTGCAGAGTCAGATACTATGTCAGATTCAAGTCTAAGGTCCTCCCTCTTGGCAAGTATGGCAGCGCCATGGTCTCCAACAGGACCATTCAGTATAACCACGTCACCCGGCCTTATGCTCTTTAAAGAGACATCTCCAGCGTAGTCAACAATGCCTATGCCCGAGGTATTTATATATATACCGTCAGCAGAGCCCTTGTGAACCACCTTTGTATCACCTGTCACAACCTGGACCCCGGCCTTATTTGCAGCCCTTGATATGGAAAGCACAATGTTTTCGAGCAACTCCATGTCAAGTCCTTCTTCTATTATCACGGCAAGACTCAAAAAAACAGGCCTTGCCCCACACATGGCAATATCATTTACAGTACCGTGTACTGCAAGAGATCCTATATCTCCACCGGGAAAGATAACAGGGTTCACCACGTATGAATCCGTGGAGATACAGAGTTTCTTGCCCCCAAGCTCGAAAACAGCCCCGTCCTCGAGCCTGTCCAGGTATGGATTGCTGAACACTGGCAGAAACACGTCTTTTACCAGCTCGTTCGTAAGATGACCGCCGCTGCCATGGCCCAAGAGAACCTTATCATATTTCATTTTTTGTTACCCCTCATATATTGTTCTTTATCCTGTACCCTGCGCATACAGCCTGCCCGAGTGAGATACCACCATCATTGGTAGGTATCAAGTGATGAAAGAATACATCCATGCCTTTCTTTGTCAGCCTATCCGCCAGACCTTCCACAAGTATCCTGTTCTGGAAACAACCTCCGCTCAAGACCACCCTTCTCAATCCGCTTGACCTACTAAGGGTTAAAGCTACATCTGTGAAAGCGCTTATAAGGGTCTCGTGAAAGGACCTTGCCAGGAATTCTCTTGGTCTATTTTCCTCAATACCCTCTACCAAGGCCCTTACAGCAGGCAGAAGATCGAGTATCATGGAACCATTACGTTCCACTATCCTATGGTCAAACACCATACCTTCTGATCCAGCGGCAATGGCCTCCAGTTCCATTGCCGCCTGTCCCTCGAAGCTGACCCTTTTCCTTACCCCTAGAATGGCTGCAATACCGTCAAAAAACCTCCCAAGGCTAGACGTTAGGGGACTATTTATCCCTTTTTCAATCATACCATCCAGTACTGGCAATAGA
>QMLJ01000283.1 GCA_003643935.1 Deltaproteobacteria bacterium
CCCTTACAATTGCAAGCTCCGACAAGTTCGGCATAATAAAACTGCTAGTGGATAAGCCTTTCAAGGCAAGGGAGATGCTTAAGCAATCCGGCTTCACGGTGGCACTAACCGAGGTTGTTGTTGTAGAGATAAGCAGCATACCGGCCGGGTTAAAGGATATAACAGAGTTTTTCCTGTCCAGAGACATAAACATAGATAATGCATTTGGATTCAGCTTTGGCAAGGACGGCAGGGCCCTGGTTATAATAGAATCCGAGGCCATTCCAGAGATTAAGGACCTTCTCGTAGAAAATAATTTCCGTGTATTAAGTGACGAGCAAATCTATGCACTATGACTGACTATCTTTATTTCCTTCCTGGTTTTCATCCTTGTGTTCCAGGTTCTGTTTTTTATCATCAGATTCATTTATAGCAGACTTGAAATTCTTTATACCCCTACCAAGGGCAGAACCAACCTCAGGAAGCTTGCCGGCACCAAAAATGACTAGGACAATAACTAGGATTATAATCAGCTCGGTCATTCCTATACCACCAATCACCTTTCGCCTCCTTTTTTTCTTAAAGCTACCACAGGTACATAGACAAGGCAACTACCTAAAGAAAGAAGTAAATCCAAGGCATGTATGTATGTCTGGACATAAACTTACACCCTATGGTATATCATTTAGACATGCCACATACGAAACAGTTTCTTATATTCACCGATCTGGATGGTACATTGCTGGACTACAACACGTATTCAATAGACCAGGCCAGGGATGCGCTTCAGTTCACCAAGGATCTAATGATACCCATTGTTGCCATTACTAGCAAGACAAGGCACGAACTTGAGAATAAACATTATACCCATGAGTTTTTCGACATATTCGCCACAGAAAATGGTAGTGCCATATATATCCAAAAAAACAACCCGCTCTCGTTATATGCCAAAGGCAAGGACATAGGTCAGTACCTTATGATACAGATCGGGGAGGCATACAAGGATATACTGGTAAAAATAGACTATTCCGAAAAGAAGACCGGTATAAAGGTGAAAAGATTCTCCACGATGAGTACCCAGGAGATATCAGAACTTTCTGGACTTGATCTAAGATCGGCAGCCATGGCAAAGAAAAGGGAATTCTCAGAACCTTTTGTCTACAATGGGGATGATGCCGATCTTGAGAGGTTCGTAAAGGAATTGAACCTGATGGGTCTTGAGTGCATAAAGGGAGGCCGTTTCTACCACGTGGTAAGCAAAGGCAACAAGGGCCATGCAGTAAAGATCATTGAGAATCTCTACAAGGAGAACTACACAGACAAAAAATGGAAAACAGTGGCCCTAGGTGATAGTTACAACGATGTACCTTTACTGATGGCCGTGGATGTACCTGTACTTATGCCTCACACCGATGGAACATATATAGAGATCCCTGAAGAACTGGAGCGGATAACAATTAAAGCAGTCAAGCCAGGCTCTGAGGGTTGGTCAATGGTAATTATGGATCTGCTTAGAAAGGAAGGTTTTTATGGGTGACTTCTTCCAGAATGGTTCTATATCCACGCTTCATCAAATAGGTAAAGTAGACATCGAACTCCTGGAGTCTAGGATAGGCAAGTACACTACGTGGAGGCCGGTCTCACTGATACTTCCGAGTCTGTATTCCGAACTTGGGGGAAAGGCACTACCCCGCATTATAAATGAGCTCATGAGCGTTGGATACATACAGCGCATAGTAGTTGGCCTGGATAACGCAAACGAGGAGGAATTCAGGCACGCCCTTGACTTTTTTGCAATACTCCCCCAGGAAACAAAGATAGTATGGAACAACAGCCCGGGTATGCAAAAAATATACTCTGAGCTCTGGACAGAGGGTCTGCTAGACGTGTCAGGAGGAAAGGGCAGGAACGTGTGGATGTGTATCGGTTATATACTGGCATGCAGGGATACAGAGGTCATTGCTCTCCATGACTGCGACATATTGACGTACGAGAGGGTGTTACCGGCAAGGCTCATATATCCCCTGGTTGATCCAAACATGGAATACGAGTATGCAAAAGGTTACTATGCCAGGGTAACAGACAGGCTGCACGGAAGGGTAACAAGACTGTTCATAACACCTTTAGTAAGGGCACTGAAAAACATAGTAGGACACCTACCCTACCTTACCTACCTGGACTCTTTCAGGTACCCGCTTGCAGGAGAGTTCGCCATGAAGGCAGGACTTGCCATGGTGAACAGGATACCGGCCAACTGGGGGCTGGAGATAGGGCTCCTGGGCGAGGTATACAGGAACTGTACGCCAAGGAGGATATGCCAGGTAGACCTATCCATAGATTACGAGCACAAGCACCAGGAACTCTCTGACGAGGACCCGACCAAGGGACTACTGAAGATGAGCATTGATATAGCAGCCTCGCTCTTCTCCAACATTGCATCAGAGGGTGTATCTTTCTCCGAGGGCATGTTCCGGGCACTCAAGGTAACCTACCAGAGGATAGCCCAGGACACGGTACGTCTGTACGAGGATGATGCCGCGATAAACGGGTTGTTCTTCGACAGGCATAACGAGGTCAAGGCAGTGGAAACATTTACTAAAGGCCTCGACATAGCAGGCCAGGCATTCCTCAAGGACCCCTTGGGTGTTCCGCCCATACCCAGTTGGGCCAGGGTAACAGCGGCCATCCCATCCATATTCGACGACATCAGGAACGTAGTAGAGGAGGATAACAAGCGATCATCGTTGTAGAAGGCAAAATTAGAGACAAGCTTTTAAGACCCCTAACCATAACTTTCTTTTATACAGAGGATCTAAAATAGATGTGAAAAAATATGGATGCTCAATCATACCTGCTCCTGGTCAGGGGGTTCCTGGTATCCCTAGCAAAAGGATCAATACATGACTAAAACCGACGTGATCATTATAGGTGGTGGGGCAA
>QMLJ01000284.1 GCA_003643935.1 Deltaproteobacteria bacterium
CTCTTCCTTTTCATTAGATTCACAGCGAGCATTATGCTGGAAATGCTTCCAAGTATAATACCTGGCACGGCATCACCTGTTACTATTCCTGCAAATGGGAGTAGGCAAAGGATAAAGGCAATTACCCAAGTGATTTTTATCGTTATGTTTTCCCACCATATATGGTCTTTTGTCCTTAGGAACTCTGTTATGATGAATGCAGCGGCCGGATACAGTGGCACTAGGTATATACCGCGTTTTGTCGATGCAAGGCTTAGAAGGATAAAAGGACCGATGAACCAAGGTAAGAAGGTATCCTCTCGAAATCTTTTGATAGATCTGGTAAACGCAGGTATAAAAATAAATGTCCAGGGTAAAAAGTCCCTTGGGAAGCGCTCGAGGTAATAGGCCGTGCCATGATGATGTCCAAGTGCGGCCGCGGTCTTACATCCTAAGAGTCTTCCAATGTTGTTTACAATTAAGATCTCTTTGAGGAATGATAAATCTTCCCTTAGGTACAGGGATAACATCCATGGGATAACTGGTATTAACATGCTTACCATAATGATTGCAGGATGCCATCTAAAAGCAGACCTTATGTCCCTTACCCTGATGATCATGTCCAGTATTATGGACACACCTATAATAGACGGTCCCACCATGCCCTTAGCCATGAACGCGAGGCCAATGGCAAGTCCCAACATGGCTGCATCTGTTATCTTGTTTGACTTGCAAAGCCTCATATAGGCATACATGGCAAGCACAATGCTGAATACAAGGGATATGTCCACCATTATCCACCTTGATACCATGAAGTATTCCCACGAGGTTGCAAGGATAACAGCGGCAACAATGCCATGTACAGGGCCCCATTTAAGGTATGCTATGCGATACACAATGATAAGTGTAAGCACGGAAAAGCCTATGGATACTAATCTGTATACAACGGCACTTTTTACATTGCCCACAGCCCTTGCAAAAAGCGCACTGGTAGCGTAATAGAGGGGTGGCTTTTCTAAAAAGGGTTTTCCATTGAGCCTAGGTACTGCAAGGTCCAAGTTCCTTGCCATCTCGGAACATATGCCCACAACCCTTGGCTCATCAGGTCTCCAGATGCCGTGATCCAGACCTGGCAGGCACCCAAGGCCCAACAGCAGCAGTAATAAAGTTATATGTAGTCTTTTAAGCACCCTTTATTATGCATTAACGTATAAGGGTTATATTCATAATTATTCCTTGCCTGAATATCTTCAAAGATATCTTGTGACCATTCATTTTCGGCAGCGCATCCTTGAATGCCTCTAGGTCCATAAACCTTCTGCCGTTTATGCTTAGTATTACATCACCGGGCTTTATTCCAGTGCTCTCTGCAGCGCTGTTCCTCCTTACAGAGAGTACAAGGATGCCCTTAAGATTCTGTGGAAGCCTGAGCTGTTGTTTTGCCATGCTACTGAGTTCACCAACCCGTGCCCCCTCCAGGAACCTGTTGTCCTTTATTACAAAGGATACTTCTGTAATAGGTGCCTTTGCAAGGTTTCCTATGATGGCATAGAGGACCTTTTCTTTTCCATTTCTTATGATTTTTAACCTTGTCTTTGTACCTGGCATGATCTCGGAGATCTTTATACGAAGGTCAGAAGCGTCTTTTACTTCCTTGCCATTTATGGCAAGTATCACATCACCTCGTTTTAGGCCTGCTCCCTCAGCCGGGGAGTTATGCATTATACCCGATACAAGTGCACCCCTTGTGGAATTAAGTCCGAGTGCCCGTGCAATCTCAGGCGTTATATCTTGGAAGGTAATGCCAAGCCATCCCCTCACTACCTTTCCATAATGAACAATGCTCTTCATTACACTCATTGCAAGGTTTACCGGTATGGCAAAACCTATGCCCACGCTACCCCCTGACTTGGAAAGTATTGCCGTATTTATCCCTATGAGTTTTCCCTCCATGTTTACAAGTGCGCCGCCGGAGTTGCCAGGGTTGATGGCAGCATCGGTCTGTATGAAATTTTCATAGTCGGCTATACCCAGTCCCGACCTGCCTAGCGCACTTATTATGCCCATTGTAACGGTCTGGCCTAGACCGAATGGGTTCCCGATTGCAAGCACGACTGTCCCGACCCTCAATTTTGATGAATCCCCGATGCTTATCGCAGGCAGGTTTGTAGCATTGATCTTTATAACACCTATGTCACTCTTAGGGTCAGTACCAATTATCCTTGCCTTGTATACACGGCCATTGGATAATTTTACCTCTACCTTCTCAGCACCACCCACCACGTGGTTGTTAGTTATAATGTAACCATCTTGGGTTACAATAACACCAGAGCCCAGTGCCCTTTCAAGCCTTCTTCTGGGGACGAAGTTAAAAAAGTCCCTGAAAAAAGGGTCCTGCAAGAACGGAGATTGTTCTACAAGCACTGTCTTGGTAGAAGAGATGTTCACCACAGACGGCAGGACTTTTTGTGCGGTATCCGCTATATAATCACCTGCAAATATGTCTCTGGATTGCGCATTGCATGTACCCACCAAGAATACGGATATAACTAAAGACAATAGCCCGACACCAAGTGTTTTTTTCATTGCAGCCCCCTTTTAAGTTGAAGCAACCATTAGCATAAAGCATGCAAGGCTTCAAGTAAAGCTTGGCCATGGCAGGTAGCGTTTAATTCTTTAGCCCGGCATCTATCATGGCTCAGGCTGTGTTAGATGACTTAAATTGACAATATGTCCAGTTCAGGCAATGAATTATCATTCATTTTGACATTTTGTACCTGGAAGACTGGATTCTTAATAGGCACGGTGTCAGGCTGTCAGGTCTTTACATGCATGGATAAAATAAGGATGTAAAATCAATAAGTTATATGACACAATCCTTGGCATAAGAATTGCTCCTATAGTAATAGGATTAGAAAAG
>QMLJ01000285.1 GCA_003643935.1 Deltaproteobacteria bacterium
CACAGCGTTTTTACAGGCCATAAAGAGGGGGCTTATGGCGGCAAAAAGCACACAAGATTGGCGTGAGGTAATAGATATAGATCAATTCAGAAAGGATGGGAAAAAGATTGCCGGTAGCATGCTCATAGTACTACTAAGGGATGAAAATGGAACACCAGATGGTTTCATGGGCATTATACGTTTCAAGGGGAGGAGAAAGGTATCCTTCGTGTAAACAATAAACAAGTTGCTATCTTTTACAGTATCATCTTTAAAAGATGCGCTAAATTTCTAAAGCATGTCATAAGGGTCAATGTCTATCTTGAGCCTGACATAGGTAGGTATTCTAAATGCCTGCACCTTATCAACGAAATTGTGCAGGGCCTTGCGGCTGGTTGATGTCACGATGATATGCCATCTATTCATTCCCCTCAGCCTGGGGATAGGGGCAGGTGCAGGGCCTATCACGCGGCATCCCTTTGCCTCTACATTGTCCCTTATGGCCATTGCAACCATCTTTGGCTCATCCTTCTTGTAAGAAGACAGTATGCACCTCGCCATGTACGTGTATGGAGGAAAACCCATGGTCCTTCTTATTGATCTTTCCTTCTTCAACATGCCCAGGTAATCATAACTCTTTATTGCATTGATTATTGTGTGGTCGGGGATAAGGGTCTGTATTATCACCTTTGTACATGATCTCCTCCTGCCTGCACGTCCTGCCACCTGTGTGATCTGCTGAAAGGTCCGCTCTGTAGCCCTGAAGTCAGGCATGTAAAGCATCTGCTCCGCGTGCATCACTCCTACCAGGGTAAGATTAGGGAAGTCATGCCCCTTTGATATCATCTGTGTCCCTACTATAACATCCACCTTGCCTTGAGATATGGCATCAAGTGCATTGTTGAGCCTTGATGTGGTTGATATCTCGTCTGTGTCCATCTTCAACACCCTTGTACCACCAGGTAAGATGGCCTTGACCTCTTCTACTATCCTCTCTGTACCCATGCCAACACGCTTTATATCGAGACAACCACAACTCGGACATATCTCAGGCAGCTTTTCTGAAAAACCGCAGTAATGACATATGATCATTGACCTTGCCTTGTGATAGGTAAGGGGTCTATCACAGTGGGGACAGTTAAAGACCTTACCACAGGCAGGACATATAACAGCCGAGGCAAAGCCCCTCCTGTTAAGAAACAAAAGACTTTGCTCCCCCCTGGAAAGCGTCTTCTTTAACTCCTGATACAACTCCTCTGATATAAGTGTATCCCTACCCCTCATATCCACGACTTCGACCTCGGGAAGGCTTGCTTTTCCTATCCTCTCTGGCATCTCAATCAGCTTAAATTCCGGTCTTTCCTTCTTTACGTATGTATCAATACTGGGCGTGGCAGATCCAAGTATAACCACGGAATCTTTTGCCTTTGCCCTCAAAAGCCCGAGATCCCTGGCATTATAAGGGACCCCCTCTTCCTGTTTGTAGCTCCTGTCGTGTTCTTCGTCCACTATGACAAGACCGATATCATCAAGCGGTGCAAATATGGCAGACCTTGTGCCAAGGACAAACCTGGCATCTCCCATTGCCACCTTGAGGAATTCCCTTGCCCTCTGTCTCTCCCCGAGTGCTGAATGGAATATCGCTATCTCATATGGTATTCTTTGCCTTATCCTGCCTATGGTCTGCGGAGTAAGCGCGATCTCAGGGACCATGTACAATACCTGGCGGCCAGCTGCCAGTGCATGCAGTGCACATGCAAGGTATACCTCGGTCTTGCCTGAACCGGTGATGCCGTGCAAAAGGAACACCCTGTAGTTTCGATCATCTATGGCTCTTGATATCTCACCTATCGCATTTTTCTGGTACGTGGTATAATCTAGGCCCTTCTGGGTTGCTGTTTCAACATCCACACCTATGTCTCTCCCAAGTTCCACAAGGCCTTTATTGATAAGACCCTTTAAGGATGCAGTTGACCTCGGGAACCTTTTCTTTAGATGCTCCAGACCTATCCCGTTTTCAGGGATCTCATTGAGTATAAGCCTCTGTTTGCTACCAAGCCTTCCAACCTCAAGGCCTGTCCTGTAGACCCTGAGCAAGGGCTCATACTCCAGGGACCGGGCCTTTCTCAAGTATGGTGGAAATGCAAGGGATATGCAGGATCCAATGTTTACATGGTAGTACCTTGAGCACCATCTGAGTATGTCCATCATGTCACTTGTTACAAGAGGCCTCCTATCAAGGACCTTGTGAACATACCTTATACCAGAGGGCAGTGGCCCTGTATGTCTTGATATAACGAGCCCCACCCTTAGGGCCGACTTGACAGGAACCACAACCCTTACACCAGGTTCTATATCCTCTTCTTGGCCTACGGCATACGTGAGTACTTTTGGAATACCTGTGAATACAACAACATCAAGTACCTTATCACGCATGGTAGTAGACTAGCATCTTGGACATTCTATTTAAACAGGATAAAGCACCGCAACTCTTTTTAACCATCAGTTCCTGGATAGTGTCATGAGGTAGGATCTCGTGTTTACTTTCTTGTTTTTAAGACCCAATTTTTCCTGATATTGTTCCTATGGAATTCGATTGCCCTGTCTGAGACATTCAGGATATCAGCCATTTCCTTAGTAGACTTGCCTTCTTTTACCAGGTTTGCCACTTGTATCTCCATGGGAGCGAAATTCAGGTATTTAGAAGAGACCCTGCTAAGGAACGGTGATATGATGTTCTCTAGGTTTGACTTTATAATCCCCACATATGTGTTCGGTTCACCGTTAAGTACATTGGTGAGCACTTTTTCCTCCAGCTCTTCCCTATCCTGCTCCCCCCTCTTGAGAAGTACCTTAAGTGCTGTATTTGCCTCTGCAAGGTTCAGGGATTCAAGCCTGAGCTCTTTTTCCTTCAGCATAA
>QMLJ01000286.1 GCA_003643935.1 Deltaproteobacteria bacterium
CTCATACAGCTTTACGAGAAATTGTGGATGTGTCCTGGAAAGCTCAATCTGTGGCTTGTTTATGTGTCTACCTACATCCAGTATATATGCCTGAATCCTGTCTCCTCTCTTAAAATTCTCCTGTGGGATCTGCTCCTTGACCTTTAATATGCCCTCGGCCTTACCAAGGTTTACAATAATGTCTCCCCTGTCAAACCTATGTACGAATCCAGATATTACCTCGTGCTTTCTTGTGATGAACTCGTCGTAAATTGCATCCCTCTCTACTTCCTTAACCTTCTGGACTATCACCTGCTTCGCGCTCTGAGCGGCTATTCTCCCCAGCTTGGAAGCATCAAGCTTTTCCCCGAGCTCATCCCCAATCTGGCAATTGGGATCCAGCCTAGCCCTAGCCTCTTTTAAGGAAATCTGTGTGAGAGGGTCCTCAACCTCGTCAGTAACCACCTTGAACTGGAATACCTCAACCTCGTCTATATCCGGGTTGTAATGTGCCTCTATGTTGGGCAGATCCCCATACACCTTCTTTGCCGCACTTAAAACAGCAGCCTCAATAACCTCTATGAGACCCTCTTCGCTCAGTCCTTTCTCTTTTACTATCTGTTCAATTACCTTTGAAAGATGCAACACCATAATCCCTCTCCATCAAAAGTCAAGTCGGGCCTTTGTAATGTCCCCCAGATCTATCTTTACTTCCTTGCCTTTGAGCTCTACCACAACCTGGTTCCTATCCAATCCCTTAAGCAGCCCCCTATAGGTCTCCCCTTTAGTGACGACCTTCACCTTTCTTCCCGAGAAATGAACAAATTCCTCCGGCCGCCTTAAGACCCTGTCTAGGCCAGGAGACGAGACCTCTAACCTGTAGCCCTCTGGTATGGGATCCTTGACATCCAGTATCACGCTGACCCTCTTGGTCACGGCCACGCAATCATCCAGTCTTACGCCACCTGGCCTATCTATTGTGAGACGTAACACACCACCTGAAAAAAACAGGTCCAGGAGGTCCATACCCATAAAAGCCACTTCTTGGCTTATCGCCTCTTTCAGTCCCTCGTTAATTAAGCCCGTATCCTTCATATGTAAAGAAAAAGTGGGCCGTTGCCCACTTCTTCACCTCCCATCAGCCTTAGTCCTGGAGCGGGCAACGGGACTCGAACCCGCGACATTCAGCTTGGGAAGCTGACACTCTACCAGCTGAGCTATGCCCGCACAGCCACTTAATAGAATATCATTTGTCCCTTTGTCAACACGTCTTTGGGGCTTGTTGCCTGAATCCATGAACACCGAGCGTATAGCTCATTGGTAGCATTCCTTTATTTAACCTTGACGTTATATCGCTTTGAATGGATATTTTGATGCTTGATGTACGTTTTGCAAGGGGTTAAATAGTGCGAAAATACAAGTGGTAAAGTTACTTCAACTTGCCCTTATATGGGGTTTTTAAGTCTTAAGATCAATGCGTCCGAGGCCTTATTAAGTTGAAACGATCTTCACAAGTATCGACCTCTGTCTTGGACCATCAAACTCGGCTAGAAAGATACCCTGCCAGGTACCCAGTACAGGTGTACCGTTCTCAACAAACAGTGTTATGCTAGAACCGATAAGGCTGGCCTTTATATGCGCATCTGCATTACCCTCCAGATGATTATAGTCACTGCCCTCTGGTACCAGACGCTCCAATGTACTGATGATATCTCTCCTGACGCCGGGATCCGCATTTTCGTTTATGGTTATACCGCATGTCGTGTGCGGAACGTAAACAAACGCAATCCCTGAGATAATATCTTCCGAGCTCAACACATTCTTTATCTGTGGCGTGATATCCAATAACTGAACCCTGGAACTCGTCCTAATCTCTATGCGCTTTATCATTGTATTACCTCCAATTCCCTTCCTTTTAAGAATAACCTGCAGAAGTTATCTGTTGTAACATTTGCCATGTGGGCGATACTTACTTCCCTTATGTCTGATACTGCCTTAAGGGTCTCAACAACATATGACGGCTCGTTCCTCTTCCCTCTATAAGGCATTGGTGCAAGGTACGGTGCATCGGTCTCAACAAGCAGGCTTTCTTCGGGTACTTCCCTTGCTACTTCCCTGAGGACATGTGCTTTTTTAAAGGTGATTACTCCGGGGATGGAAACCATGAAGCCCTTTTTAATAACGTGTTCCGCCATCTTCATGTCCCCGGAAAAACAGTGTATCACCCCTCCAAGTTCCCATGCGTCAAGGTCATCCAGCATCTCAAGCAAAATGGAATCTGCATTCCTGGTATGTATAACAAGGGGTAGGTTGAGTCTCCTGGCAAGATCTACATGGGCACTAAAAAGCTCTTTTTGCAGATCAAGTGTGTCAGGGGTTCTGTAAAGATCAAATCCGGTCTCCCCTACCGCGACCACCCTGGTGTCCCTGGATAAGGATGCAAGGCCCAACACATCCCCGGCGCCGTATTGTCCCGCGTTTTGTGGATGTACTCCAATAGAGACGTACAGGCCTTTGTACTGCCTCGCAATATTTAGCGCCTTTTCAGAGTCCTTACGGTCTATCCCAACCAGGAGCATTGCCGCAAGGCATCTAGACGCCGATCTCTTTATCACCTGAGGCCGGTCATCTTTGTACTCGTCGAAGTGAATATGATTATGGCTGTCTACGACGGTATAACTACAAGAGTTTGGATAGGGCATCATGCAACCTGTTATTTGTAGCTAATATCTCGGCTTTGAAAAGATCAAAACCTGATCCATTAAAAAGACTAACCCTTCCTCCTGCTTCCTGTACTATAAGGGCACCTGCAGCCATATCCCATGGCTTTAGTCCCTGCTCCCAGAATCCGTCGAAAATGCCGCATGCGACGTAACATAGATCAAGGGCTGCTGACCCGAGCCTCCTGACACCTTGGGC
>QMLJ01000287.1 GCA_003643935.1 Deltaproteobacteria bacterium
AAAGTTTATAGTGCTGATCCTAATTGGGATCATTGTCCAGGGATGTGCCTTTGTATCTATGGATTTAAAAGGCCTCATGAGTTTACCTCCCCTGGAGGAAAAAATGCTCCTTAAGGGCACTAAGGACAAGATCCTTGTAGTAGAAGTCCTCGGACCCATCACAATCACCTCCAGCGAGAGCAGGCTTTTACCCTCTGAAGGTACTATAGAGAGGCTGGATGCAGTACTCGCCAAGGCAAGGAAAGACCCTTCAATAAAGGGCATACTTCTGAAGATAGACTCCCCTGGCGGTGGACTCACGGCATCTGACCTCGTTTACAGGGATATGCTGGAATTCAAGCGCTCAAAGGGAATCCCTGTTGTCAGCGTGATAGTTAGCGAGGGTACATCCGGGGCTTATATGGCAGCACTGGCAGGCGACAAGATAGTAGCCCTTCCATCCTCCATTGTCGGCAACATAGGGGTGTTATTACCATCCGTAAGCCTTGCAGGACTGATGGACAAGCTCGGCATAAAAAACCAGACAATAACATCGGGTAGGTTCAAGGATACAGGGAACCCATTGAGAAACATGACGGACGAGGACAAGGAGATACTCAGGTCCATAGTAATGGACTTTTACAAGGATTTCTTAGAGCGTGTTGAACAAAGGAGACCGCTTACAAGGCATGACATAGAAATAATAAAGGACGGAAGGGTGATGACCGCATCCCAGGCTCTGAGATGTCACCTGATTGACAAGGTCGGTTACTTCAACGACGCACTGGGCATGGTGGAAGACATGGCAGGCGTAAAAGGTGCAAGTGTTGTAGTGTATAGGCGGAGTGGGGAGAAGACAGGTGGGTTTTATTCCTGGCCTTGATTCATGGAACACAGCATAAGTGACAGGAATAACCGTGTAGCAACACTTGCCATGTATATTGCCATGGCCGTTGTTCTGCACTGGATGGAAAGCTTTATACCCAGGCCAGCCCCTTTCATCCGTCTCGGGCTCGCAAATATCTTCACCCTGTGTGCAATATACTTATTCGGTGGCTGGTGGGGCCTCGTGGTGGTTTTATCAAGGGTGTTGGTCGCAAGCCTCATCTCTGGAAGTATACTTACACCTGGTTTCATACTCTCGATAACAGGTGGGACAGTGGCAGGCATAGTCATGTGGCTGATGCCGAAGAAATGGTTTTCCTTGGTGGGCGTGAGCGTTGCAGGGGCTGCTTCCCACATATCTACGCAGCTTATTGTGGCATCTTATCTCATCGTGAAGCATACTACTCTATTGAACCTTATCCCGTTGTTCATACTGATATCTATACTCACAGGCATACTTAACGGCTACCTGGCAGGATTGGTTCTATCTGTATCAGGTAGTTATAATGACGTACAGAAATTCCGATGAATAGTTAAGAAACACGTACTTGGTAAGATTATGACAAGAATAATACCTACAGGGTGCATGGAGATCATAGACCATGGTAGGCTGCAGGCATACCTTGGATCGTGCGTGGGCGTTGTGCTCTGGGACAGGAAAGCTAAAATCGGGGGCATCATGCACATACTCCTTCCAGAGCCCATCTCGGAGATTCCTGAGGGAGATAGATTTTATTATGCCACAGAGGGCCTGCCCGTGTTTATAGACAGAATGACTGAGAATACCTCAAACGCAAGGAATATAGAGGCTACCATTGCAGGTGGAGCACTACTTGGCCAGGTGTCAGGTACTGATCTTGAATTGAACATAGGTGGCCGCATATCAGACATATGCATGGGCATGCTCAAGCTAAAAGGGATATCCATAAAAAGAGTGGAGGTGGGAGGATTCTTACCGACCGTGTTAACCCTTGATGTGCCCTCGGGTACGACCACAATAAAGCCGGTTCTGAAAACCACAGAGGACGGGCTAACTGGAACCGTAAACCCACCCACATCCAAAGATATTACAAATGCCATAGAGAAAATGCGCCCCATCCCACAGATAGCAATAAAGGTCATAAACATGCTCTCGGATGGAGTATACAACCCCACCGAGATAGCGGACGAGATCAAGAAAGAGCAGACACTTGCCGCACGCGTTTTAAGGCTATGTAATTCTTCTTACATAGGCCTTATGAGGAAGGTCAGTTCAATAGAGGAAGCCCTCCTTTACCTGGGTAGCAAGACCATACTCCAAGTTGTGCTGACAGCCATTTCCATGGACATGTTTTCAGGTGTTCCTGGCGGGTATTCTCTGTGCAAGGGAGGTATGTATGAGCATGCCCTTGGTACTGCCCGCTTGGCAGAAAGGCTGGCCGATCTATCTACTATGTCAAGACCTGATATAGCCTACACCGCTGGGTTACTTCACGACATAGGAAAGGTGGTACTCGACCAGTACATTGCAACCATGAGACCCTTATTCTACAGAGACATAATATCAACAGGCAAAGATTCAACGAACATTGAAAAGGAATTGCTCGGCATAGACCATACCGAGGTTGGGGAGTTACTTGGCAAGACATGGGGTATACCTGATATACTTGTCGAGTGCGTTAAGTGGCACCACGAGCCCTCCCGATCTAGGGTCAACAAAGGACTTGTACACGGAGTGTACCTGGCTGACCTAATAATGAACAAGTACAGGCCTGACCTAGAGGTGGACTATGTTGATACCATACCTCTCAAGGAGGCACTTGATCAGCTAGGGTTTGATGTATCGCAGCTGCCCGAGATGATAGACCTCGTAAGAAATATCTACTAGTATTAAACTCATACATCCTATATCCAGGCAAACATACCTAGCCCAGGCATCCACAATCGTGGCCATGGAATGAATATTATCTGTTTCTCTTCTGAAAGTTTATGGCAATAGGTATTCCTTCAAGACCTAGCCCTTTCTTGATGCCGGTCGAGAG
>QMLJ01000288.1 GCA_003643935.1 Deltaproteobacteria bacterium
TCTCTTACGAGCTGGAACGCCTTTATCTGCCTTATGGCCTCTTCCACCTTCCTACCCACTGCAGGAGTGAGTACCTCCATTGCCTGGACAACGCCGTCCGGGTCTATTATGAACCTGCCTCTCAGGTCGACTCCCCCTGCCTCGTCATAAACGCCGTACACCTTGCCTATGTTACCAGCGCCATCGGATACCATGGGATAGGGAATACCCCCGTCCACCATCTTGGAAAGCTCTTCTGCGTCCCATACCTTGTGCACGAACTGGCTATCCACACTTACCGATAGAACCTCGACACCAAGTTCTTGGAACTCGGTGTATCTGTCAGCGACCGCTGACAATTCCGTTGGTCAAACAAACGTGAAATCTCCAGGGTAAAAGCACAAAAGCACCCACTTTCCAAGATAATCGCTGAGCTTTATCTTCACGAACTTTCCCTTGTAATATGCCGGTGCAACGAAATCAGGTGCCTTGCCCCCCACGCTTACCATTGTCATAGTCACCTCCTTTGCAACCGAGGGCTTTTCTTCGCTCGTGCCCTCCATCGTTCCACCCACCACCGATCCAGTGGGCCTACCACAGCCAACACTCTCCTCTTCTTCCATAAAACACCTCCCCCTGATCGATCCCTTGAGAGATCAATCAAAACTAATAAACTGTTCTTTACCTGCACCACAAACCGGGCATGTATCAGGTAGCACGCCATCTGAGACATAACCGCACACCTTGCATACATAATAGGTGGTCTGCCTCTGCTCTATCAAGTGATCCATTGCCTCCTTGTAGAGCTTTGCGTGTGTCTCTTCAACATCCCTACTCTGCGAGAAAAACATGGACGATGCCTTGTTACCTGCATCTTCAGCCAGTTTTATGAACCTGTCATATGCAGTACCAGCAACCTTTTTCTCGGACTCAAAGCTGGCCTTCAGGTTCCCTTGCGTATCCTTTATGTCTCTAAGCATCCTTAAAGCCCGCGAACCGTGAATCTCTTCGGAAAACGATATAACCCTGAAAAGCCTGGCAATCTGCGGGTAGCCCTCTTTCTCTGCCTTGTCCGCATAGAGCTTCAGCCTCAACGCTGCCTTTGCCTCACCTGTATATGCCTGGTGTAGTGCATCTTTAAGCCTATCCATAATACCTCCCAGCTATCGGCCTTACAGGCTGTGCCAAGTCTTTTAAGACCAGGCCATGCTTTTTTCCATAAAAGGCGAGCCCATGCCCAGTATTCCGAAACGAGTGAGAACAAAGTCATACTTTACCGGGTCATTGGGCTCTACCTGCCTGAAGAAATGCGTTACCTCAAGGCAGGCCTTCATGTCTGCCTGTCTTCTCTTGGTCATGCCAAGCGACATGGAGAGCTTGTGCATGTGCACATCAAGGGGTATGACCAGCATGGAGGGTTCTACGCATGTCCATGGGCCTGGATCCACATCGTCTCTACGTACCATCCACCTCAAGAACATGTTGAACCTCTTTAAGGCACTACCTTTCTTGGGATCAGGCAGAAGGCTATTCTTGGCCTGAGCTGCATAACACCTCAGTTCTTCGACAAAACCTGAAAGTGCAGGGATTGTTGTATCTGTATTATCTGAACTATCAAGGTGGCTGGCAAAGCATTCCTCAATGGACCCGTATTCCTTGATTACACGCTTTATAGCATACAACAGGCCTGCAAGCTCTCTACCTGTTGTGAACCTGTGCCTGAAGCCTGAATACAGGTCTTCCATGGTTTCCCTTGCCGAGCTCAAGACAAAGCTCGCTGGGGATAGGCCCATATGTTCCAGAACGGTTGATACGCTTTTTAGTATCTGGCTAACCCTACCGTAGGCAAGGCATGCTGCAACCAAACCAGCTACCTCCCTGTCAACACTGTTTTCATAGTTGTACACGAACTCGAGGGGATCTGGGTGCACGAAGGTTCGCCTGTTGTAAATGGAATACAGGCCTTCTAGTTTATCCCTGAGCTTTTCGTATGATCCCTGCAAATCAATAACCTCCTTGTTAGACGCCCGTGGTCCGTTGCAAGAGCTAATCCAAACCTTTGTCCCTTCCTATCCTTGAGCCTTTCACCGCAAACCTTCCTTAAACCCTGTACCGTGTTTCTCCTGGCACCCGAAGCCTGGAGCCTGAGGTCTATCTTTTATCATCTTTCCACTTCGAACTCGTCCTTTGATGCGCCGCAGATAGGGCATACCCAGTCATCAGGCAGGTCATCAAAGCTTGTACCAGCAGGGATGTTGGCGCTTGTACCAGCAGGGATGTTGGCCTCTGGATCACCCTCTGCCGGGTCGTATACATAACCGCATATGCTGCACGTGTACTTCTTCATCTTTTCTCCCTCCTTTACAGGCTTTTTAGCTTCTTCGGGCTTGTATGTAGGAGCGTTCTTTGGCGCCTTGCCCCTCTTTATCTGCTGATAGTTTGCGTAGGTAAGGGGCTCACCCTTCTTCAGGACTTCAGCAGCAACAACGTCTGCAATGAATATGGTGTGTGTGCCTGCATCTGCCTCGCCAACCACCTTTGCCTCTATTACAGATAATGCATTCTCCCTGACAATGGGAGAGCCCGTGACACCTTTCTTGAAGGACACCTGGGAGAGCTTGTTAACATCCTTACCCGTCTTGAAGCCAAAAAGGCCAATAAAGGCCATGGGTGCGGAGTCCTCCAGTACGGATACACTGAACACCTTGCTATGCTTTATATACTCGTGGGTGAGATTGTTCTTGTTTATGCTCACTGCTATGCGTGGCGGCTCAGCACTCACCTGGAAGACCGTGTTTGCTATCTGGCCGTTCATCTTGTCCCCGGAAAATGAGGTTATCACGTATATCCCGTAGCTTATGTTCCACAAAGCCTTTAAATCCATCTCACCTGCCA
>QMLJ01000289.1 GCA_003643935.1 Deltaproteobacteria bacterium
CCTGCTTGTAGAACTGGATTTTAAAACCGGTAGATACACGGATGCGCTCACGTGGGTCACCACGTACATGGACAAGTACCCTAAGGGCAAGGCCTACAGTGACATGGTATTCTTCCATGGGTATATACTCGAACGCCTGGGCAGGGAGAAAGAATCAATACCTTGGCTTGAGAAGGTCGTAGCCATGAATGGTCATAGGGCGCTAGATGCACTGGGACTTCTCGTGGACATATATCGCGACACTTCCATGAAGGACCAGGAGATATATACACTTGAAAGAATAATATCCATGGAAGGTAAGGTGCATTCTCCTCTCATAGCCAGGGCAATGTACCTAAGGGCAATGCAGATGATGAATCAGGGGCGCTTGAGGTATGCTGCGCACCTTTTTGGCTTAATATTGAGAAAGTATCCAGATACCGGCTTTAGGTGGGGTTCATTATACTACCTTGCAGATATTGACTTGAAGGATGGCAAGGTTGGCCTTGCAAGGAAACGGCTTACCACGGTGGTAGAATCTTCGGATGATACGTTCTGGGTTAATGCATCGCAGGCATACCTTGATGCCATAGGCGCAGAAGCAAATTACAGGCAATTTGTTGCATTAAGAGAAAGATTCAAGAGGAGATAGCTGTAAGTGGCCATAGCTGTTCTGAATACAGATCGCGAGCTGGTAAATGTACTCTCGAGTGTCATAGAGGATATGGGACAGGTTCCTGATGGGACAACCGACAAGGACAGGTTTCTGGAGGTTATTGATCCCAAGGTACATCCCATTGCCATAATAGATGATTGCTTCAGGGACGTTATAGAGGGGACAAAGCAGGTATATCCCGAGATAGAGATTGTCGTTACAGGTGACGGTGATGGCGAGGAATTCATAAACATCGGTGCAACCTACTATCTAAAGAAGCCCTTTAAGGTACAGGCGCTGGTGGAAGTGCTTGGTGTATTACTAAGCAGGCCCGTTTCTTCAGAGAACAGCGGGCAAAAAAGCCTTGTCTACGCGGATCCCAAGATGAAACGTATCGTTGATATGCTGAACAAGGTTGCCCCAACACAGGCGCCAGTGTTCATACAAGGGGAATCAGGTACTGGTAAGGAGGTGATAGCACGCTACATACACGCTCACAGCAAGAGGAACAAAGGACCTTTTGTCGGTATAAACCTGGCTGCCATACCGGAAACCCTTGTTGAAAGCGAGCTCTTTGGTTACGAAAAAGGTGCATTCACCGGTGCATACGCTGCACGGGTGGGTAAGTTTGAGCAGGCAGACGGGGGCACCATACTATTGGACGAGATAGGCGAGATGCCTCCTTCGCTACAGGCAAAGCTGCTCAGGGTATTGCAGGAGAGGCAGATTGATCGCATAGGATCTAAGACCTCCACGCCGGTGGACTTTAGGGTGATTGCCACCACTAACAGGGACATAGATGCATCTATAAGAGACGGCAGTTTTCGCGAGGATCTTTTCTTCAGGCTGAACGTGATACCAATAGAGGTGCCACCACTCAGGAAGAGAAAGGAGGATATTATCCCCTTGGCAGAGCACTTCATAGGTATTGTCGCGGCAAGGGAGGGTGTGCCTAGGAAAACCCTCTCCAAAGGTACGAAAAAACTTTTGCTGGAATATCACTGGCCGGGTAATGTCAGGGAACTTGAGAATGTAATGGAAAGGGCTATGATACTAACCGATGGGGCCGAGATATCAGAGGATGACATAATGATAGATAAAAGGAGCTCCTCTCAGGGTGATTTGTATCCGGCATCTGGTATGACCATAAGTGAGATGGAAAGGCGTCTCATAATCTCCACGTTGGACTCGGTAAGCTGGAATCGTACAAAAGCGGCAGAACTTCTGGGCATAAGTATCAGAACGCTGAGAAACAAGCTTAACGAGTACAAGGAAAAAGGTCAAATTTATGACGATCAGGAAAAGGGAAAGCTCCAACATATCTCTGGATAGTCAAGGTATAAAGCCGTTTTAGCATTGGTACAGGTATTGCTAATTATAATACGAGAAGGAGACAGGGGCCATGATATTTGGAAAAGACCTATCTATATTAAAAAGATTGATGGATTACAGGATCTTTCGTCAGGGTGTAATATCAAGCAACATAGCCAATATTGACACGCCTGGCTACAAGGCAAAGGACGTAGAGTTTTCCAAGGAACTGGATACTGCAATGAGAGGCCCAAGGGTAGCCCTTGAGAAGACAAATCCGCGTCATATTGGAGTCTCTCCACTAGACAGGGGCTACAAGGTTGAGGATGACCCTTATTCCAGGATAGGCAACGATTCCAATACAGTTGACATAGACAGGGAGATGGTGAAGATGACAGAGAATCATATATTGTACAATGCAACGGCACGTATAGTTCAGCAGAAGCTGGAATGGCTAAAAAACACCATAGGGGGGATTAGATAATGGACCTGTTTACAGCAATGGATATAAACGCTAGTGGACTGAGGGCACAGAGGACGAGGATGAATATAATCTCGTCGAATATAGCCAATGCACAGACCACTAGGACAAAAGAGGGCGGACCTTACAAGAGAAGAGATGTCATACTAAGGTCTGTACCCTTTGAAAAGGTGCTTTCAGGCGTTGAGGTCGAGGGTGTTGTAAAGGATCCTTCGCCAGGTAAACGGGTATATGACCCATCCAACCCCGATGCAGACAAAGATGGCTATATCACCATGCCAAATGTCAATATCATGGAAGAAATGGTGGACATGATTGGGGCCGAGAGGGCATTTGAAGCCAATACCACATCAATAAAGGCAGCAAAGGACATGGCTCTTAAGGCCATAGACATAGGGAGGTAATAATGCGTATACCATCTCTACCTGAAAACCCTGGCATGC
>QMLJ01000290.1 GCA_003643935.1 Deltaproteobacteria bacterium
GGCCTGGGAAAGGCAAAAAGATATAAGGGATGTCATGATACTCCTGCAATCCTACGGTGTTTCATCAGCTTACGCACCAAGGATCTACAAGGCTTACGGCAAAGATACAATTGGCATATTACACAACAACCCCTACAGACTTGCAATGGACATTTACGGGATAGGCTTCAAGACCGCTGACAGGATGGCATCATCAATGGGGATATCCAAACAATCCCCTAAGAGGGCAAAAGCGGGTGTATTATACGTACTGGGGCAACTCTCGGACAAGGGTCACGTGTATTTCCCCTATGAAGATCTAGTGAACATTACAAGCGAAGATTTAAATATAGACAAGGACATCATAGAAAACGCTCTCAAGGAATTGAGCGAGGAATCCTTGGTAGTCATGAGAAAAATAACTAACTCGAGTGCAGTATACCTGCCATCCATCTATGCCTCGGAGTCAGGCGTGATAAACAGGCTCAGCCTAATAATGAAAACCGCCATCAAACACGTGGCCATAGACGCCGACAAGGCCATAGAGTGGTTTGAGTCAAGACATGGAATAACCTTGGCTAATAAGCAAAGAGAGGCTGTCTCATCGGCGATAAACGGCAAGGTCGTTATCATAACAGGTGGGCCTGGGACAGGAAAGACCACCTTGATAAGGGTCATAATTGAAATACTGGAGAAAAAGGGAATAAGAATTCAGCTATGCGCACCAACCGGCAGGGCGGCAAAAAGGCTAGGCCAAGCAACAGGCAGAAGCGCAAAGACAATACATCGCCTACTAGAATTTAATCCCAGCGAGATGCAATTCGATAGAAACCAGAAAAGACCCCTAAAGTTGGACATGCTTATTATAGACGAATTCTCCATGGTAGATATAGTGCTCTTCTACAATGTGCTCAAGGCATTACCCAATCATGCCCGCCTTATACTAGTGGGTGACGTAGACCAGCTGCCTTCCGTGGGCCCAGGAAACGTGCTTAAAGACATGATAGGCTCGGGAAAGATAAAGACCGTGAAGCTGGAAAGGATATTCCGCCAGGCAAGAAAAAGTCTTATAATTGTGAACGCCCACAGGGTCAACAAAGGAGAGATCCCTTATCTCAGTTCGAGGCATGGCAAAATGGACTTCTTCTTTGTTAAACGGGAAAGTTCTGAAGAGGTACTTGAGACCGTGAAAGAATTCGTTTCATCAAGAATACCCGGCAGGTTCGGGTTTGACCCCATTGATGATATACAAGTGTTAGCACCCATGCATAAGGGACTTGTAGGCGTCTCAAACCTCAATAACCATCTCCAGGCACTATTGAACCCTTCAAGAAATGGTATTAAGAGGGCAAGCAATGAGTTTAAACTTGGTGACAAGGTCATGCAATTGAGGAACAACTACGAGCTGGGGGTTTTTAATGGTGACATGGGAAGGATATCCTCCATAAGACAAGCAAAAGATGACGTCGAGGTAAGGGTTGATTTTTACGGCAGGCAGGTATGTTATAACCTCCAGAATCTTGACGAGTTATCCCTAGCCTATGCCTGTTCCGTGCACAAATCCCAAGGAAACGAGTTTCCAGCGGTTGTTATTGCGCTGCATTCCCAGCATTACATAATGCTGAAAAGAAACCTGCTCTACACAGCCATAACCCGGGGTAAAAGGTTGGTAGTCATTGTAGGTAACTTTAAGGCTATTGCCATGGCTGTAAACAATATCAAGGAGAACGAGAGATATACATCTCTGAGGCAAAGGCTAAGGGATGAGGCCCTTTTATAACGGCCCACCAACTCGGATTTCAAATTTAAGAATGACATGGCCTAGTACCAAGAGATTGAAAAGGCAAAAGGTACTATAGATCTTTCAGGTTATCTCTTGTATACCACTGTCTTTTCGTATAAAAACCATCATAATGCGCCAGGCTAGTTTGCAGCCCAAAACAAGTGGTACACTCCTTCATATAGAGGACCTCCACACGTACTTCTTTACACGCGAAAGGACGATAAGGGCCTTGGACGGAGTGGATATGAGACTTGCTCGTTCTGTTACCGCGGGCATAGTGGGCGAATCAGGGTGTGGCAAGACCATGCTGGCACTTTCCGTGATGCGCCTGGTACCTAGTCCGGGAAAGATTGTGAGCGGCCATATCTGGTTTGAAGACAAAGACCTCCTAGAACTTGATGAAAAGTCTATGCGCAATATCAGGGGTGGTAAAATATCCATGATATTCCAAGAACCCATGACATCTTTAAACCCTGTATTTACAATAGGTGACCAGGTTGCGGAAACTATAGCACTCCATCAAAAGGAACTTGAGGGGTCAAAATCCCTTGCATTTGAAAAGGCTATAGAAGTCCTCGGAATGGTCGGCATACCCAACCCGGAAAAACGGGTAAAGGACTATCCCCACCAGCTGAGCGGAGGTATGCGGCAGAGGGTCATGATAGGAATAGCAATTGCATGCAGACCAAAGCTCATGATTGCCGACGAACCTACCACTGCCCTTGATGTAACCAGCCAAGCACAGATACTGGAACTCATGGAAAGGCTTAAACAAGAGATCAACACATCCATAATCCTTGTAACCCATGACCTGGGGGTTGTGGCCGAGGCCTGCCAGGACGTATCGGTTATGTACATGGGAAGGGTGATAGAGTCATCAAGGACTGATACACTGTTCGCCAATCCGCTGCATCCCTATACTACGGGCCTCATGCGTTCCAGGCCGGTACTTGGAAAAACGGCCAAGTCATACAGGCTAAAGCCCATACCTGGAACAGTACCTACATTTAGAGACGTGCCTAAAGGTTGTCCTTTTCACGACAGGTGCGAGGTAGCGATGGACATATGCGGCGAAGAGATGCCACCAATCACCTTCCCGGAGGA
>QMLJ01000291.1 GCA_003643935.1 Deltaproteobacteria bacterium
AAGAATATCATTGGGCCATTTTATCCTTAGGTCATGGCTAGATGGCACGTATTCCCTTAGGGCTTCATAGACTGCCACTCCTGCTATTATCGGGTATTTCACGTCCTGAGCTTCTACGGTCAAAGTCATATATAAGTTCAGTCCCCTTGGAGAAAACCACTGTCTCCCTCTCCTTCCCCTGCCGGCTGTCTGCATTTGCGCCACCACAAGCAGTCCCTCATCAGCCCTTTCAAGTGCATAACTGTTGGTGGAATCCACTACATCTAGTTCCACTACATCTTTTACAAGTCTCACCCCTGCATCAGTTCCTTTGCCTTCTTAAGCCTTTCCAGTCTAAATACAATATCATCCCTCATGCGCCTTTGCTCTTCCACAATCTCCTTCTTTGCCTTTTCAAGAAAGCCCCTATTGGAAAGCTTCTTTTCTTTTGCCTCCAGTTCCTTTGTCAGCTTTTTTATCTGTTTATCCAGTCTATCACGCTCCTTTTCCGTGTTTATAATACCTTCCAAGGGCACGAATATCTCGGCATCACTAGTCACTGCAAAGGCCGATCTCATAGGCGTCTCTTTCTCATCATCTATCCATGCTATACCCTTGACCTTGGCTAGGTCCCTTATGTAGTACATTGATGAGCCAACAATATCCTTCAACTCCCCCGATGAAGCCTTTATTACGACATCAATCCAATCAGAGGGAGATATACCTGTTTCCCCGCGTATTGTCCTTATTGCGGATATTATATCTATCACCTTTGCCATTTGAGAGGCATGGGATTGGAATTCTAGTCCATGATCCTTGCTAGGATAAGGGGCAACAACTATGGATGCACCCTTCTTCCCCGGCAACTGCTGCCAGATCTCCTCAGTCACGAATGGGATCACAGGATGTAACAGCTCGAGGCAGGTCTTCAGCACTCGGAGTAACACCCACCTTGTTGTATCAGGTGAATCTCCTTGTAACTGGGGCTTGGAGAACTCTATGTACCAGTCGCAGAACCCGTGCCAGGTAAAGTGATAAAGCCTCTCTGCAAACTCGTTGAACCGATAGTTATCAAGGGCATCCCTTGCGTCCCCTATGGCATGGTTCATCTCCGTTAGTATCCACTTGTCTGCAGGGCTTAATTCGAGTGAAGCCACATCCATCTCGTCAGGATCAAACCCTTCTGTGTTTGTGAGTACATACCTGCCAGCATTCCATATCTTGTTTATGAAAAATCTGTACCCCTGGACTCTCTTATCACTTATCTTGACATCCCTACCCATTGCAGCAAATGCAGTGAGTGCAAACCTGAATGCATCGGCTCCGTACTTGTCCATCTCCACGATGGGATCCACTATGTTACCCTTGGATTTACTCATCTTCTGACCCTGCTCATCGCGTACCAGTGCATGTAGATAGACATCTCTGAATGGTACATCTCCCATGAACCTGATTCCCATCATCATCATTCTTGCAACCCAGAAAAATAGGATGTCAAATCCTGTTACAAGCACATCTGTAGGATAGAACTTCTTTAAAAGTGGTGTATCATCAGGCCAGCCCATGGTGGAAAAGGGCCATAGAGCAGAGGAGAACCATGTGTCCAGGACATCGGAATCCTGGTATATATCTGTGGAGAAACAGTGTTCACATCTTTCAGGTGTATCCTCGGACACGGTGATCTCTCCGCACTCCCTGCAAAACCATGCAGGTATCCTGTGCCCCCACCATATCTGCCTGGATATACACCAGTCTCGAATATTGCGCATCCACTCATAGTATGTCTTTTTCCAATGCTCTGGTAATATGCGAGTATCCCCTCTTTCAACCGCATTTATGGCCTTTTCCGCAAGGGGCTTTGTCCTTACAAACCACTGCTTTGATAGGTACGGCTCAACCACGGTTTTACACCTATAACATTTCCCTACAGGCACCCTGTATGGGGTCTTGTCCACGAGATATCCCTTGTCATTCAGGTCTTTTTCCAACTGCTTTCTGCAATCATACCTGTCGAGACCCTTGTATAGACCTGCATTAGAGTTCATTATTCCGTCTTCATCCATTATAACAATGGTATCCAGTCCATGCCTCATGCCAAGCTCAAAGTCATCAAGGTCATGTGCAGGGGTTACTTTAACCGCACCTGTACCGAATTCCATGGAAACCACGGGATCGGCTACAATGGGTATACGCCTGTCTATAATGGGCAAGACAACCTCTTTGCCCACATACCGCCTGTATCTCTCGTCAGAAGGGTTCACGGCTACTGCCGTATCCCCCAGCATTGTCTCAGGTCTTGTAGTTGCCACCACCATGTCCCCTGAACCATCAACGAGGGGATAGCGTATATGCCAAAGAAAACCGTCCTCTTCCTCGTGCTCCACCTCAAGGTCAGAGAGCGCGCTGTGACACCTTGGGCACCAGTTCACAATGTAATTACTCCTGTATATGAGACCCTCCCTGTAAAGGGATACAAAGACCTTTCTGACTGCCCTTGAAAGACCCTCGTCCATGGTAAACCTTGTTCTGTCCCAGTCACAAGAGGCACCGAGTCTCTTGAGCTGGTTTATGATTAGGTTGCCGTGCTTTTCCCTCCACTTCCATATCTCTTCTATGAATTTCTCGCGACCAATGTCGTACCTGGATTTACCCTCTGATACGAGGTACCTCTCCACTACATTCTGTGTTGCTATACCTGCATGGTCTGTACCTGGCATCCAGAGTGTATTGTAACCATCCATTCTCTTGTAGCGGACAAGGATATCCTGTAACGTGTTGTTCAGGGCATGCCCCATGTGCAATACGCCCGTAATGTTAGGAGGTGGGATAACTATGCTAAAACAGGGCCTTACATCATCATCTTCATCTGCAGAAAAGAAACC
>QMLJ01000292.1 GCA_003643935.1 Deltaproteobacteria bacterium
AAAGATAATGGGCAAAGAAGATTGCATGGCAGTGATTAGATCCCTCAAGGCCTGAGAAGCCAAGGATGTCAAGGATAAGGTATTAGGGGCCATAAGGACATCTTGATCATAAAGATTATCTCCGGTGGCCAGACAAAATCTCATCAGGCGGCTCTTGACGTGGCCATACCACTGAATATTCTTCATGGTGGGTAGAGAGCAAAGGGCCGTCTGAGGGCATCTCATGGCCAGATTTCCTTATGCGCTGTCAGCTCAAGCAAACCATTATGCAGTAAGACTTTATCATGGTTAAGGTGGTGTTACATTATATAAAAAAGGTGATACAGGAGTAGTAAAAGATTGAGTAAGGCTAAAACCTGAACATTACCGGACACCTGGGAAAAGGCTTAATTACTGGAGCCAGCGAAGGGGGTTGAACCCTTGACCTGCTGATTACGAATCAGCTGCTCTACCACTGAGCTACGCTGGCATGGCATTATTTCCTTGCATAGATAGATGCAGTTGTCAACGCTGACTGTTAGGGGCTGTATCTGGATCAGGTCTGCAAGTGCATCCAATACCGAGCCACTTGCAAGCCAGTTTTTTATCTATGTCCTTTTTCTTGATAGACTCTATACCCTTGTTTATAAGGTCCAACATGTGCTTGTCCCCCCTTTTAATCGCAACAGCACAGGGTACATGGGTAATAGGACCGCCCTTTATCATGAATATGTCCTTGTAGTCTTTTTTGTATTTCACATAGTAGGCGGCTTTCACAAGTGGGCAGATCACTCCCTGTATCTTGCCGGAGTACATGTGCCTGAAGGCACTGGACAAGCTCCTGTATGTCTTTACCTTTGTGACCCCAATCCTTCTTGCCATATAGGCGCTAGGAGAGCCCAGTTTGACGCCTATTACCTTGTCTTTCATGTCTTCAAGGTCTTCAATCTCTTTATCGAGACTTCTGGGCACGACCAGCACCTGTCCCACGTTGGCATAGGGTATGGAGAAGGCATATCTCTTAGCACGCTCCCTTGTGACAATAATGCAGGATATAGCGGCGTCAAACCTTGAGGACTCAAGACCGTAGAATATGTTATTCCACTTGGTATTCCTGTATTCGACCTTGAACCCTGCTTCTTTTGCAATTGCATTCATAACCTCTATGTCAAAGCCTTTTATATTACCTTTGCTATTCAAAAACTCCATGGGTGGAAGTGATGCATCGGTTGCAACTATCACCTTGGGCAGGTCCTCTGCCTTGATGGTAAAGGCACTCATAATACCCATGATCGTAATAAGAAATAAGGATATCACGGAGTATAATCTGTATCTCATGTCCTTGCCTGCCTTGCCCTTACAAAAGTGATAGTACAATACATTATCTTCTCACTTGTAAGATCTGTTTTATTACAATCGTAAGACGTAAGAATGGAAAGTGTTTTTTTGAAAATGGGCGGATTAATATGGAGTTTGCCCTGCGTACATGTCAATTTGTATAAATACCTTACTCCTTGCCCCTAGGCCCTCCCCTTATAAAGTGACCGCTCTTTCCTCCTGACTTCTCAATTAGTTGTATGCCATCAATGGTCATGGCCCTGTCAATGGCCTTGCACATGTCATATATGGTCAATAGTGCAATGGATGTAGCGTGTATGGCTTCCATCTCCACGCCTGTCTTGCCTGAAACCCTTACTGATGTATGCACTTCTATGCTTGAAGATACCTCGTCTGGGAAGAAATCTATTGATACGTGCTCTATTGGAAGAGGATGGCACAAGGGTATGACTGAAGATGTGTTCTTGGCAGCCATGATGCCGGCAATCTTTGCTGTTGCAAGTACATTACCTTTCTTTATCCCATCATTCTTGATTGCATCAAAGGCCTTTTTTGACATGTGGATCTTACCCTTGGCCCTGGCCAGTCTTTGTGTGATGGCCTTGTCTCCGACATCAACCATCACTACCTTGCCATCTTTGTCGAGGTGGGTAAAATCCATTTTATACCCTAGGTGTTAACTGTCTGTATCATTCGATTTGCCCTTGGCCTTAGACTTGGGCTTGTCCCCTGAGTCGTTCTTACCATTTTCAGAAGATGACTTGGGGGTGTTTTTCCTAGCATAATCAGTAAGGTACCATCCTGATCCCTTGAGTTGGAAGGATGTGTGAGACACCAGTTTTTTTACTGGCCCTCCGCACTTGGGACACCTTGATACAGCTGCATCGCTAAACTTCTGTAATTTCTCAAAAGAATAGCCGCAATTCATACACTTATATTCATAGATAGGCATGGATATGTCCTCCATTGTCTAATAGTATTCTGGTCTTATATAGTGGTGGTGGCGAAACTCTGTCAAGGGTCTTGAGTACATTTCCCATGCCACACAATGGATTCTTTGCAAGTAGGATCCTGGTAAGGTTATCTACGTGTATCTCTTCCTTGTCCTTCTCAAGGTCAAAAAAGCTTGCCTTGCCAGTGGAAAAACGATGAATATGTATCAACTCGTGTGTGAATATAAAAACCAGGAAGGTAAGCAGATCGATATCTTTATTCTTGTTAAGGAAGTTGAGTATCTCATCATCTTGCAGGCATATCCTGTAATGGCCGTAATCCCTTGTATTGCTATTCTGGGCGTATACAAGCTTGGCGAATACACCTTGCTCTCTTTCAGAGTTCTCCAGCTCTTTTAGAGTCTTAACGTCGTAAGGTGCTCTTATAGGGTCATTTATACCCCTCAGTACCACCTCCTCGGCTATCTCGGAGCTCCTTACTATCAAGGACCTATGACAAGGCAAAAAGTAACCCATAATAAATTTATAGTGCATGGATTCTTAAAAGGCAAGTCCTTCAAATTATAGCAACATGTCAACACGCATAGGACA
>QMLJ01000293.1 GCA_003643935.1 Deltaproteobacteria bacterium
CATGGAAGAGCACAACCTTGATCCTACTAGATACGCATGGTACATAGATCTCAGGAGGTATGGATCTGTACCTCATTCTGGATTTGGCCTCGGCATAGAAAGGACCTTGAGCTGGATATGCGGACTACACCACGTGAGAGAGACCATACCGTTTCCAAGAATGCTTTACAGGGCCTACCCCTAGGAAAGAAGAAAAATGGAGCGGGAAACGGGATTCGAACCCGCGACCATAACCTTGGCAAGGTTACACTCTACCGCTGAGTTATTCCCGCTCAAAGTATCTGGATTTTATATAGCTATCTGGCATTTCTTTGTCAACCCCTGACTTGGTGCTGCGATGATTCTCGAAGGCCGCCCAGGTGCTGAATGCTGCTAGCCAGTAGCCTTTTATACAGCGGACCACGGACAGCCCCCTAACCCCGAGACCCTACTCCTTGATAAGGGGGGATTCCCTTAATACAGGGAACAATGCCAGGCTTAAGACCATGAGCCCAATGAGAATCAGCATTGATGGCGTCATAGAACCAGTTGCAGGGGACTTAAACCTGTCCATAGCAAAGATGAATATTATACCGGATATCTGACCCATAAGTATAAGCAAGCCGTTAGACGTGCCTTCAGGCGCAGGATAGGTCAATTCGGCCCCGAACTGGAATCCTATTGGCCCGGCACTCAAGATAAAGAAGCCGAAAACAAATCCGGACAGCAGCAAAAGCCAGTAGCTTGTTGCAAAGGTAATCCCTAGCAAACCCGGTATTGCACCTATCAGTGCCAGCAATATAAAGGGCTTTCGCTTCCTGTAAAAGTCGGACAAAAGAGGCATCACCACGGCACCAATTATGCCACCTATGACCATCAACCCGCCGAGATTACCAGCCTGTACAACAGTAAAACCCCTGGGCCTTATTATGTCCTCAATCCATGTGGTGACCCCGTTAAAAATACCAAGGCCTACAAAAAACACAACCATCAAGATTATAAAGTCCTTCTGCCTTATCATCTGGTTCAGCCCATCCAGCATCAGAGCCCTCTCCTCTTGTCCCGGAGGACAAGGCGGAGTCGGAGGTTTCTCCCTTGCCAGAAGAATAAAGGTAAATGCCGATATCAGGGATACAATACCGTAAATATAGAGCATCTCCGGCAAGCCGTACTTTATGGTAAGGTAAGGGGTCAGTGCCATGCCGGCAACAATACCTAGATAAAGGGCAAGTGATCCAAGCCCAGCGGCAGTTGCCCTTTCATTTATAGGGAACCACCTGGCTGCAACCTTTGTGATAGAATTCAGCACAAAGGGCTGTCCAACAGCAATACCCACCTGGGAGAGGAGCACCAGGTTGTAATCAGATGCAAATATACCCCTGGTCAGTGCAAATATACCAGTCAACACCGCGCCTATACCTACACCGACCCTGAAGCCATAGGTATCAATAACCCATGAAGCCGGGATGGACACGAATACGTACACGATCATAAAGCTCATGGAAAAGAGACCTATCTTGAGGTCAGATACCCCGTAGAACTGTGCTGCATTCTTAGTTATAGGTGCAAAGGTTATCCATAGGAGCTGCGTCATCCCAAGTATGAACATAAACACAACGAGCACAATCCACCTGTATGAATAAACTCTTATCTCTGATTCCGCCATAAAAGTGACCCTCCTTTAAGAGACTTGCGATAATACAAGTGTCGTTTATATATTGCATAAGCTGACAAATCCAGTGAAAATTACCAATAACTTGACCTGGCCATGTTGCAGGTGTGTATACGCACCTGGATATAATACATACTTGAAGAGAGGTTTACACATGGCAAAAGGAGTTTATCAACCAGGGGAGCCATATGACTATCAACTCACCATAGGTCAGCTCTTGGAGACACCCAAGTTCTACGCACCAAACCAGGAGATTGTCTACAGGGACAAGGTAAGATACACTTACAGGGATCTCTTTGAGAGGATAAACCGGCCTGCAAGCGCATTGACCAGCTTGGGTATAAAACAAGGTGACACCGTATGCGTGTTTGACTTTGACAGCCATAGGTACCTTGAAAGTTTCTTTGCCATACCCATGATAGGCGCTGTTATTCACACCATGAACTGGAGGCTCTCACCTGAACAGATAATATACACCATGAACCATGCAGAGGATGACCTTGTCATCTTCCACAAGGAATTTTTACCCATACTTGAGCAGGTAAGGGAAAAGCTCACCACGCTGAAGAAAATAGTGCTTATAGCCGAGGATGGCGAGATGCCGGATACCAAGCTGACCATTGACGGTGAGTACGAGGAGTTGTTGAGCCAGGCATCTCCAGACTTCGATTTCCCGGATCTCGATGAGCATACAAAGGCAAGTACTTTCTACACAACAGGCACAACAGGACTCCCCAAAGGGGTATACTTCTCCCACAGGCAGCTTGTCCTCCACACACTGGGCCTTATATCCATCGGCAAGTGTTACGAATCGCCGACAGCCTTTTCAGTAAAGGACGTATACATGCCTCTGACTCCTATGTTCCACGTACATGCATGGGGTGTGCCGTATGCTGCCACCATGCTTGGCATAAAGCAGGTATATCCCGGCAAGTACGAGCCTGCAATGCTACTGAAATTATTACTGGAGGAGAAGGTGACATTCTCGCATTGTGTACCTATCATACTACAGATGCTCGTGGGAAGCCCTGTGGCGAAACAAGTTGACCTGTCGCACTGGAAGGTCATAATCGGCGGTGCAAGGCTACCCAAGGGTCTTGCAAAGGCGGCAAGAGCAAAGTGGGGATAACCGTGCAGGCTGCGTACGGTATGTCAGAGACCTGTCCGCTCGTAAGCATATCTAACTTCAAACCACA
>QMLJ01000294.1 GCA_003643935.1 Deltaproteobacteria bacterium
CCATGCATCTGCATCTATACACTTATCCGCAAGTATTGTAACACTCATGTACCTTGTCGCAGGCCAACCAGTCCTGGGATTTAAAATATGGCAATATCGTCTACCATTCTTTATAAAATACCTCTCATAATCGCCAGAGGTAGCGACTGCCTTGTTTTTCACCGGGATAACCGCAATTACCCCTGGCCCCCTAGGGTTTTTCAAGCCAATACGCCATTTTCTGCTACCAAAAACCCTAATGTCTCCACCGGCATTTATGATACCCCCCTTGATACCATAACCACGCATTATTGAGCATGCCCTGTCAACTGCATAGCCCTTTGCTAGTCCCCCGAGGTCCACTCCCGTCGCCTTATCTGTACACACAGTAATACCATCTGGCATCAAGTGAATGCCCGCATCCCTTACAGAGATTTTCCACAAACGGAAAACCTTTTGGCCCGGCACACCGTACTTTCCGTTATCAATGAACCCCCATGCCTTAAGCATTGGCTCCAAGGCCATCGAGAAAGCACCATCCGACATCATGGACATATCGAGTCCCTTTTTCATAAGTCTATAAAGCTCGGCATTTTCTACCTTGTGGTATGTATTGAGTCTGGAAACAATGGAATCGTGATACCCGAACCTTTTGTCTATACGCCTGAGCTCTCCTGCACCTGCTTCCACAGCCTTGGCCGAAGTATCTCCAGGGCCATAGGCCTTTACCTCTACCAGTGTATCCATGAGGAACAACTTCAGCTTGCTGGACTTATATAAACCATGATGACTTAGGACAAGGCCTAATAGTATGATTGCAACTACTGAAATAGAAATTACAACTATTTTCCTCATCTGATATTTGTCCCTAGTGAGTTGTCAGCGATAAGTAGAAGGGTTACTGGTTCTATTTACCCTCATTCTTAAGCAGGTCTTGTATATCATTCTCAAACACGGAGATAGGCCTCATACCTACATATTTCCTATAGATCTCACCCTTGGAGTTAAGAACAAACGTGGTTGGTATTCCCCTTATCCCACCAAAGGCACTTATAATATCGTCACTCGCTATGTAGCAAGGATAGTTTATACCCTTCTGGGTAACGAAATCCAACACATCCCCCACTCCTCTGCGGCCGAGGGCAAGCCCCAATATCTCTAAACCCTTTGAATGGTATTTTTTGTATAGACCTATAAAGCCAGGGATCTCTACTTTGCACGGGGGGCACCATGTATCCCAGAAATCTACTATTATCACCTTTGCCTTTATAGTGGATAGATTTACGTAATCCCCGTTAACACTTCTTAGACTATAGTCAAGTAACTTTATACTCCCTGTACTCGTATCCTTTTTCTGACTACAGCCGCAGGTCGATATGAACATCAACACCAGAAATATTGACAGAACCTTTTTCAACATCTTTACCTACCCCTTTCTTATCAAGCCTCATAAGAGGTTAAATTTATTGGTGAACACAAAAATACCCATCAAAATCAGGATAAGACCACTGGCCACCTCAATAATCCTGAAATAAGACTTTATCCTGTTGAACATCTTGAAGAAGAACTCTATGGACAGTGCTGCAATAATAAAGGGTATGCCTAGGCCAAAAGAGTATGAAACAAGAAGGATAATCCCTTGCACAAGGGTCTGCTCTGTGCTTGCATATGCCAGGATCGCGCCCAGGATAGGTCCAATACAAGGGGTCCATCCAAGCGCAAAGGCTATACCCACCAGAAATGATCCAATAACCCCAAACCTCTTTGACCTAAGGTGTATCTTCTTTTCGTAATCAAGGAATCTTATCCTGAAGATACCCATTGTGTGAATTCCGAGAAGGATTATTATAACGCCAGCAACCTTTGTCAGGACATCCATGTTTGATTGCAGGTATTGGCCTACAAAGGTAGCGGACGCCCCGAGTAGAGTGAATACAATGGAAAACCCAAGGACAAAGAAAAAAGAATTCAACATCACCCCTTGCGACAAAGACCCACCTTGGCTTCCTTCCCTCAGATCTTCAAGTGAAACACCCGAGATGAAGGATATGTAAGCAGGGATCAAAGGTAGTATGCAGGGAGAAAAAAAGGAAAGAAGACCTGCTATAAAAGCAGCCAGGATAGATACACTTCCGATGTCCATCCAGATGTAATTAAACGTGATAGGCGCCAGTGTCAATATCAAGTTAAAATCTCTTTACTATCAATGCTTAAATAAACCCAAACCGCACCTCAATACAGACCTTGGGAGATCTTCACAAAAGAACTCATGGGCATCCCAGAATAGCCCGATACACTGATATATAACTGAAAGTATGATATCATGACTTATCATGCTTGCCCAAAAACTGATTTCATCTGCCAATAGGAAATCGGCATGTTCTCAGGCGACGTCATTCTGGACACAATTGATAACTAATATGAATACTTGGAATGTATATAGGATATAATTTTCCCTTGATTGTGTACGATTTCTTATATAAAGAGGGGCATAGATTCTGACCATAATAGAAGAATAGGATAGTACATGCTTATTGCTTATTGTACTGGGGGGTGCGACATAGTAAGGTCAATTGCAAGGTCCATATCAATGCAACATCTGGAGGTACTGGTCCACGTGGTAAAAGAGGGTACTTTCAGTGGAGCGGCAAGGAAGCTACTGTTAACACAGCCATCTGTCACCAAGCATATAAAAAACCTGGAAGATATACTTGGTGTCTCTATAGTTAACAGGGGTTCCAGACTTCCCTCTCTCACCCGGGAAGGAGAGATAGTGTATTCTTATGCAAAGAGGATACTCAGACTCAGGGACGAGGCAGTTGACAAGCTAATCTCTACAAGGAATGAGGCCAAGGGC
>QMLJ01000295.1 GCA_003643935.1 Deltaproteobacteria bacterium
CTTGTGTAATAGTTGAAAATTTCACTAATATCAGTGGAGGCATCGATATCCACAAAGCAAAGCTTAAAAAAAGCTATATCAGCGGTATTTCCAATTCCATTGTCCATTGCCTGCGAAAAAGCCTCTATTTTGCCTTTCGGATACTCGTTCCTGCCAATGTTTGAATGATAGAACCCAGGATCACCTAGAGGGCCAAACTGCTCAATTCTCACAATATTCAACTTCAGTTCTGAGTTTTCATCTCCAAGCTTTTGAAGACCAGCAATAATATTATTGCCCACTGACTGGTGACCAAAGAATATCTTCTTTTGACCCAATCTTTCCCATGCAGAAGCAGGGATATCACTAATACTTGGAAATTTGGCTTTTTTCTGAGACATATTTCCTCCATTGTTACATGAGATTATAATAACCGATGCAATTGATAGAATGGTTAGTTTGAAAATTCGCTCTGGAAGCATGGTATTTTACCTCTTTTACTTTTATAGCAAGTGACAGAGAGCTGTTGATTTTGCGGTAGATACCGGCAAATCAAAGCTTTCAAAGTTATGATTACCTGTGTTCATTTGCAAGGCTCTTTGTGTAAGTATATTGAGGGATTAGGGGGAAGATATCACGAAGGAAATTCAGGCAAATATTCATGGCGTGTGCCTCGTCTTCTTTGATCGGTGCCATGATACGTACAAAGGATGCGCTTGATCGTTTAAATGCAAGCCTGTTGAGGAGGACCTTAAGTCTTATGTTTACCTGGCTGGTGGTTATGTAGCCATCCACGTCGAAGTAATACAGGACTAGGTTCCTTGCCCCGCCAAGTGTTGTTATGAATTTGCCTATCCTGTATTCTTTCCCCCCTAGATTTACATTTATTGTACTATCTTCCAAGACCCTGTCGCCCACACCTCCGAGGCAGGCTTCTGGTGTATGAAAGGCGATATTAGTATCATCGAACCACACGATGGAGAGGTTGACCGGTGTACTATGCCCCGGGGAGTAATAATCCCTTAGAAAGAGGTAGGGGGTCTCAATGCCCTTGTATACGTAGTCACCCATGGGGATGTCTTTGCCATGCCAGTTGTCTATTGTAAGGGGGAAGTCGAAGAATTTAGGGTTTGTTAAAGGCTCTGCCGAGTTGGCCTTGTACACAAGTATGGCAGCGAGAGAGGTAATTATGATGATGAGGATGATGTTATGGGTTTTCATTGCGTTATTTTTAACTCACCGCAGAGAAGCAGAGGGCACAGAGAAAGATATTTCTATTTGCCGGGAGATTCCGGCAAATAGAAAACTGCCCTTAAAGTGAAATCTCGAGTTATACATTATAGGTTATTAACAATCCTGACAATGCCTTCTCGCATGACCGGAACATTAAAATTGAGTAGTAAGCCTATATTTATGTTTGATAACTTAAGATAGGTAAGTAGCTGTGCTTTGTGAATGGGCTCAATCTTCTCCACTGACTTAAGCTCCAATATTAGCCGGTTGTCCACAACGATATCCAGGCGATATCCACAGTCAAGTTTAACACCTTTATATTTAACAGATAAGGTCTTCTGACGCTCAAATGCAATCTTTCTAAGCAAAAGTTCATGGCATAGACATTCTTCATAGGTCGACTCCAAAAGACCAGGACCCAGAGCTTTATGTACTTCAATTGCTGCTCCGATTACCTGGCCTGTTAGATCGTTTATGTCCATGGGCTCTTTAATCTTATGTGCTGCATTGCCTGGTTCCATGGTCTACCTGTTCGATGGGGTCCATGTGGTAAAACGCTCTCCTTTGAAATACTTGATCCAGGCATAAGATGCGGCGAGGTTTGCCTGGACAAAGTAATAGGGTATCTTGAAGATGGGGTGGATGCTTGTGGCCCTGTGACCCAGGCCTGCCAGGGCATAAAAGGCCAACTCTGCCAGTAGCACCAGCCTGAAGAAACCACTCCTAAGCGCAAGGTATATGCTTGTAAACAGGGCAGTTAGCATGAAAAAAGGGACTTTCCACCTCATGAGCTTGTGAGAGATAAGCTGCCAGGAGAATATACCGTAGTGCATTGGATTCAATAGCTCCTTGTTTGCCATGAGTGCAGAGATCCCCCTGGTGATGGTCCTTACCTTGCGCATGAATTCTTTTTTTTCATTCTTTATGTTCTTGTATATCCCTATGCTTAAGGGGTCACTAATGCCCCTGAAGCCTAGCTTTATGGAGTTTAAGAGCGTGTTGAAATCGCTTGGTATGTCTATGGGCCAGTCAGTGCATATCTCTTTTCTTGCTGCAAAAAATGACCCGCTCAGCCCTACTACTGAGTTTACCTTTGATTCCAGGGAACGTAACCACATCTCGTATTTTACATAGAACCCTTCACCACTTAGATTACCATGCTCATCTATGAACCTGTCCTCGCTTGAGACACAGCCAACAGAGGGGTCTGCAAAGTTAGAGACAATGTTTTTTATGCTGTCTTTTTCTAGCATGGTTGCCACGTCCGTAAATACTATGATATCACCACTGGCCTGCTCTATGGCGTATTTCTGGGCAGATTCCTTGCCTTTTCTCATGGGCTGCCTGACCAGGTTGATGCCGCGGTCAGCATAACTGGTTACTATGTCATCAGTCGAGTCAGTGGATGCATCTGAAGCAAATATTATCTGTAGCCTGTCCCGGGGGTAGTCCAGCTCAAGGGTGTTTTTAATCTTTTCCTTGATGCGAGATTCCTCGTTGTGAACTGTAATGATGAGGGTGACAGGCGGTAGATACGTGGTGTCACGCTTGACCTCTTTGTGGCGGAAGAAGGAGACCAGAGATAGTATGAGGGGGTAACCCAGATAGGTGTA
>QMLJ01000296.1 GCA_003643935.1 Deltaproteobacteria bacterium
CATGCTCGCCGACATAGTTGTCCTGGACGGTAGGTCACCCAACATGGTGCCAACTTACAATCCTATATCAAATGTCGTATATGCAGCAAGTGGTCTGAATGTAAAGCATGTTATAATTGACGGTAGAATAGTCCTTAAAGATGGGATATGCACTACCCTGGACATTGAAAGTCTTATGTCTAGCTGGAACGAGATACAGGAAAGGATAAGGGCGTACAGGTAGGAAAACTCTACCGGGCATAGGGCATTTTTATCCCCAAAACCTGGGAAAAAATACCTTAAATACCTTAACCTAGTGTGATGGCAGGTCCCTTGCTTTCTGATAAAGGGTAGATTCTAAAGTGCCGATAAGGAAAATGTATGAGGGTAAGTAATAGGTTTCTATACTACCAGTTGGTAAAGGATATCGACTCTAACACGGAGAAACTATTCAAGCTCAGCAACCAGATATCCTCTGGAAAGCGTATTGAACGGCCATCCGATGACCCGGTCGGTATGGCTAATGTACTCATATACCGTAGCGACCTAAATGCTTTCGGACAATTTACTAGAACCATTGACATGGCAAATGGCTGGCTCTCAAGGACCGATGCAATACTCCAGGATGTAGATGATCTGCTGGGCAGGGCACTGGAGCTCGCAACATCCCAGGCATCTGCCAGCGCCACGTCCGATACAAGAAACGGGGCAGCTGACGAGGTGGCAGAGATAAAGAATCAGATAATAAGCCTGGCAAACTCGAAGTACGGTAGTAAATTTATGTTTGGGGGTACACAGACACAACGATCTCCATTCTTGAACGTCACGAGCCTTGATGAGAGTGTGGCTACCATGTCCAGTTCAGCTCCCGGCAGTCCTTCAAACGGAGAAAGATATATAAACACAACCGACAACCACATATACGAATACAACGGGAGTACGTGGCAAGACATGGGTTTAGTTGACAATGGTACCGGGATCATGGTGAATGACCAGAACACATTATATGTATACGATTCCAGCAGCAATGATTGGATAAAGGAATACAGGGGTAATCAGACATCATTCTACGTCAAGATCGGGAAGACTGATACCTTAGAAATAAATCTTGCAGGAGACAGTGTGTTCAGGAGTTCTCAGGGAGACGTGATAATGTCGCTTCTTAACCTTGAGAAGGCGCTAAGAGATAACGATGCAGATGCAATCAGGGCCCAGATTGGCAATTTAAACAACTCTGAACAGGTGGTCCTCAATAATCTGGCCACAGTGGGAGCAAGGGTAAACAGGTTGGACCATACCAAATCAGTGTTGGCAAAGGCCGATGCAGACACCAAGGAACGGGTTTCAGACATAGAAGACCTGGACTATGCAGACGCGATAACCTCCTTACAGAACCAGCAGACAATATATCAGGCCACGCTTAAGAGCGCTTCCATGATTACACAATTAAGCCTTACAGATTATATATAATATAGAAGGGGGATGAAGATTGGAGATAGAAACATCACGTTTTGGAAAGATAGATGTCAATGAGGACAAGGTACTACTCTTCCCTTGGGGTTTACTCGGGTTTTCATGGGCAAAACGCTTTGTAATGATCCCCCATGGGGGAAATTCACCTTTCATATGGTTACAGAACTTAGAAGACGGTAACCTTGCATTCGTTCTGATCCAGCCAAAGATAGTTATGGCTGAGTACAGGGTGGAAATCGAAAAGCAGACAATGGACGAATTAAAGGCCAAGAATCCATCCGTACTTGAGGTCCTGTGTATCGTCACGATACCCAAGGACAAACCAGAGAAAATGACAGTAAACCTTCTTGGACCAATCGTGGTAAACCCGGAAGAAAGGCTTGCAAAACAGATTGTCATAACAACGGGTGAATACTCCCACCAGCACCCGGTTCTACAAGGTAAAGCATAATTGCAGGCACTCGACATCACACGGATTATCAAAGATGAAATAGTTATTATCTTGACACCAGGGTACCTTTCCCTTATTCATTTATGTAAATGGGCTATTCAAAGGAGCGCAGGACATACTTAAGGAAATTCTTAAGACATGTAAGGGGTACCATTGAACTCAGGGACTCGACCCACGAGGTTTACGTAGTAAACGCAAGCAAGGGCGGTCTTTGCGTAGCAGGCAGCAACCTACCTGTGGGATCAGTGGTAAGGGTTCATCTGGAGGTACCCATGGAACGTCCCAGGATATCTTTGTATTGCAAGGTTGTTTGGTCAATGGACGAACAGGCTGAAGAAAAGGCATCCGGCCTTGTATTCCTAAACACGAATAGAATCCTTTTCAAGGAAGAGTATTTTCAGTACAGCGAGTTCATTGACTCTGTCAAGCCTTCGCCATAATCTATGAACCAGTGTTTAAGGGCATGGCAATCTAGGGATCAATAATTCTAGCCACCAATTGAGCTCATTACTAAATCTTCTGGTTTAGCATCACTCAAGGTCATGAAGGACCCTGGTTTTTTTCTTATGCCTTCTTCAATTAACGATTCAAGTTCATTATCTGATATCCCTTCCCGCATGGGGGTGAGGAGATCCACCATCTTGTCCGCAAACAGGCAGGGTTTCATGTGACCATCGGCTGTAATCCGAACACGGTTGCACCTGCTGCAGAATGTTTTGTCGCTAAGCGGTGATATAAATCCCAGACTACCTCTGGCCCCTTCTATCTTGAAAACGCTGGCCGGTCCTATACCAGAAGGCAAAGGCTCAAGATTACCATATGCCTCCTCTATCAATGATTTAATCTCATCTTTTGTAATGACATCCTTCTTGCCAATATCAAAACCAGGACCAATGGGCATTAATTCTATGAAACG
>QMLJ01000297.1 GCA_003643935.1 Deltaproteobacteria bacterium
CCAATCTTTCTGGTGTTCCTGAAGGCTGAGAGGTTCTCCCTGCACGATGATTCTTCTGAAGCCTTTACCTCGGTAAACCATTTTTCCTCTATGTCCAGTATCTGTCTTATGAGGGCCTTCTTTATGCTCACTATATCAAGGATCATGGTATAACCTCGTTTTTGGTATTTTGTTTTCGCGCCAAATTGCCATCTGCAATATGCATATGGATAGTATGCGACATGGCGCACTTACTTATATGAATCTATACAAATATGCTACTCTGCTTGAATATATCCTTGCACTGCTCAACCTTTCTTGTATCCATGAACCGGTTCATCAAAGGATCATGGATAAACATACTCTCTTTTCCTATCTTGTAATTTTTCTTGTGCCAGAGCGGGTTATAGCTAAGGAGCTGTGCTTTTTTTATACCAAGAGACTTGAGAAAGCCTGCAATGGCCTCCATGTTGGATCTTGTATCGGTTATGCCCGGTACAAGAGGTGTCCTCGGTACTAGCTCTATTGCCCCCTTTTGAGAGAGCCTGTTCAGCTCCTTAAAGTTCTCGAGTATCCTTTTGTTGCCCTTACCACAGTACTTCCTGTGCTCATCTTCATCGTATATCTTTATGTCAAAGTATATTGTATCAACGAATGGATAGACAACGGCCATGAATCTCTCGAGGTCAAAGTGGCCGCATGTCTCCAAGAGCGTGTGTATGCCCCTTGCCTTGAGTTGCTTCAACAATTCAGAGATGTATTCCATGTGCATGGTGGGCTCTCCTCCAGACAGTGTCACGCCCCCACCCGAGGATGTGTAAAATGACTCGTACTTCATCAGGACATCAAGCACCTGATGCACGTCCATATCCAAACCCACCCTCTCCAGCGCTCCTGAAGGACAATTCTCCACGCATTCAAAGCACAGGTTACATCTGGACCTGTCTATGAAAAATGGATTTTCTTTGGATATTGCCTTTTCCGGGCAAGTCTCTATGCACGTGTCGCAGGCAATACATACCTCTGGATCGTATGAGATCTCAACCTTAGGGGACTTGCTTTCCGGGTTGTGGCACCACACGCAGCTTAAGGGACAACCCTTGAAGAATACAACACCCCTTATCCCTGGGCCATCATCCAAAGAATTGCCCTTTATCTCCAGTATGAGTGGTTGCCTGGTCATGTTTATCTTTGCCTCCCCTTATACCCCGTATTCTGTTCTTTCCACCAACTCCACCTGCATTTCCTTGTTAAGGGTCACGAAATATGCGTTGTAACCAGATATACGCACGAGTAAATTCCTGTAATTCTCAGGATTGGCCATTGCATCCTTTAGGGTGTCAGATGTTACCACATTGAATTGCATCTGCATGCCACCCTCGTCAAAGTATGTCCTAACGTAGGAGTGCATGGCATTTACTATATCTTCCCTCGAGTCGTTTGCACTAGGTGTGAGCTTCACGTTAAAGGCCATGTTGTTGTCCATGGTTACAGGGTCAAGGCTTGCCACGTCTTTTATATTGTCAAGGAAGTTCTTTGATGCAAACGGGTGGGGCGTAAGGCCCGGTGTAAAGGCCTTTCCAGCAAGTCTACCTGATGGAAGAGCACCTGATAGGTTTCCGTATGCAACGTGCTGCGACATAGACCAAAAGCCCGATGTATACCTTCCTCCCCTGAAGTTCCTGTGTGATGCATAGAGGTCGTGTACCAGCCTGGTCGTTCTTTTTGCTATGTCCAGGGCCTCTTGGTTGCCAGATCCGAACCTTGGCACCTTGTGCTGTACAAGTGCATGGAGCTTAGGATCGTTTGCGAAATTGTTGTCTATGGCCTTCTTTAGGTCCTTGAAGGATACCCTTGACTCGTCAAAGACGAGCTTTTTGATTACCATCATGGAATCAACAACATCTGCAAGTCCAATGTTTGCACTTCCAGACGTGTTGTACTTTGCACCGCCCTTTGTCACATCAAGCGCCTTGTCTATTGCACCATCTATCATGGTGCTAAGAAGGGGGGTCGGTCTGTAATAGGCGTGAATCTCTGCCAGCATGTTGTTGAGCTCCACTGCCTGATCTATGAGAAACCTCAGCTGTTCGGCAAAGGCGTTGTAGAAATCATCAAAGGTCTTGAATGCATTGTCTTCTATTGAGCCTGTCCTGGGCCCCAGGTCCCAATTCATTAGAGGGTGCCTGCCGTTATTCAAGGCCATCTCAAGGGCGGCAACCAGGTTCAGGAGTATGGAGCCTGTATGCGCCATGTGCTTTCCAGATAGCGTAGGCTCCACGCAGCCTGTCGCTGACCAGTCTCTGATATCCTCGATGGGATAGCCGTGTTGTTCAAGGGACTTGAACACGGCCTTGTCGTTGTGCATGGATGGTGTTGCAGCTGTTATAAGGTTTACCTCGCACAAGCGCTTGAGATAGGTGTCGCTGTTCTTGTCAGGGTTGAACCTTGCATTTACATTGGGGTCACGTATGGATAGCATCTCGGTTACCTTTAGGAAGATGTATGTCATGTCATTCACAGCATCTTTGCCTTCAGGTGTCACCCCCCCGAGTGTTATGGCCTGGTCAGATGAGCTTCCTCCGAACAGGTAGTTGCCTATGTCAGGAACCAGGGGCAGGTGGTCCGTGCATCTCATGTAAAAACATCCGACCAGCTCAATCGCCTTTTTTATGTATTCCCTTTTCTCTTCTTTTGTGGAAAGCCTTCTCATGTCCATCTCGAAATAGGGCTGCAGCCACTGGTCCAGCCTGCCCAGGGATAGCCCTGTATTCGTGTTCTCCATGTGCAGTGCAACCCACATTATCCATATGGAGTTGATTGCCTCGTCTAG
>QMLJ01000298.1 GCA_003643935.1 Deltaproteobacteria bacterium
AGCTTTTTTAACAAAGTGTACCCTTCTTCAATAAATAACCCGGTCTTTTGTGCGTCCCTTTCACTAAATCTCCGGGCACTGTCTTTTATGTCTGTGCTGTCATAGATAACAAAGGGCACTGGATCAGGAGTGTGTGTTCTGAGTTCAAGTGGCGTCGGATGGTCTGGGAGCACCAGACATCTAAAAGGTGTGTTCAGAGCCTCCATCCCCTTTAGTATATTCCCTACAATAAGGCGGTCAAAGTTCTCTATTGCAATTATCTTTTCCTTGAGAAGACCTGCATGGCCTGCCTCGTCAGGTGCTTCCACGTGTACATATACCATATCAAGCCTTTTAAGTGCATCCAGGGCAGCATCCGCCTTGCCCTGATAGTTAGTGTCTATCCAGCCGGTAGCACCAGGCACGTCTATTATCTCCATACCCCTGAGTATTCCTAGGCCCTTCATGAGATCCACTGCCGATATCATTGCACCCGTAATCCCATATTCCTGCTCGATTGTCGGCACCCTCATGGCTCTCCCCTGGCCCCAAGGCCACATGGCAGTGCCTTCCCTCTTGCCTTGTTTCCTTCTTCTCAGGTTTATTGGGTGATCTTTCAATACACCCATGGATTCATGGATGAGCTCCCTGATGAATTCATCATCGGGTAGATATTTATCTATAAATTCACCCATTATGTCGTGTGGCGGGGTTGTCTTGATGTCATCTTTTTCATAATTTCTCATAACCATCAGGTGACGATAATCAATGCCTGAGAAGAGCTGTATATCCCTGTACTTGGTCTCTATATAGTCCTTCAGGCTTGCTATAAGTTCCGAAGCCTCTTCGGTGGATATATGGCCTGCACTGTAATCTTCCATTATAAGACCGTCTTCTCTGGAACTCAAGGTAACCAGGTTTGCACGAAAAGCCATATCGTTTTCTTCGATCTTTACACCCATGCTTACCGCCTCTATAGGGGCACGGCCCGTATAGTATAACTCGGGATCCAGACCCATAACTGCCATGTTTGCAACATCGCTACCTGGCGGGAACCCTGGCTTAACTGTCCTTACCATACCGAGCCCTCCCCTTGATGCAAGGTAATCCATGTAAGGCGTATTGGCCGCTTCAAGCGGTGTTTTGCCGCCCAGTTCATTCACTGGTCTATCGGCCATGCCGTCACCGAGCAGTATGATTGTTTTCAACGTAGCCCCTCCCCCTATCAAACTTATTGTATGTATAGATATCTTCAATTGGTGTATCCACGTGGTTTGAGATTACTATGTCACCTGTCAGGTAATCAGGTCTCTTGGCCTTTCTTACCCGTTCTCTCTCTTCTATTAGCCAGGCAATGCCTGCAAGGTCTCCGGAGATTTCATCCTCTATAATGGATTTACAATTCTTTACTTCCTCGGGTGTCACGAACTCTATGATACCACCAGCAATATTCATTACCTGTTGGACGTCTTCGTGGATAGCCTTTATCCTGTCCTTAATGTATACACCGACTATTATGGGCATTCCTTTAATGATTCCTTCGCTGATAAGGTCTCCGTAACCCATTGATAAGCCGGTGAAGATTGACTGTGAGACAAGGCTTGCAATGTGTATGTTAGGTTGATGCCCCAGCTCTTTTACAATGTCCCTGGCAAGACCGGCATAGGCCTCTACCATGTAAGGTCGAGGCTCGTTAACAAAACCCGTGTTATCGTCCAGCACTAGTCTCCTCGCATTCTTGATATCAAGTGGCACCTTTTCTATTTTATTGTCCTTGATAACGAATATATTTTCGTTCTTTTCCAGGACAAGGTTTTTCACCCCTTCCCTTTGCAGCCTATATATGGCAAAACCTGTTCCCCTCAGCCATAGGTCCTCGGTGTGTAAGTACACCGAGGAATTATGGCGGCTGAGCTTATCAAACCTGGTCAACATCTGGACGCCTGTTCTTTAGTTTCTTGTCCTCTACCCTGAAGACAACAGGACTACCAAGGACTTCTTTCAACGATTCAATCTCCTTGATTGCCATTCTTATGTTGGATTCCTTTGCCTCGCTGGTTAGCATGACAACAGGTACGTGGCCTGAGATTACCTCGCTCTTCTGTATGACTGACACAATGCTTATGTCACGCTTACCCAGTACACCCGCGACCTTTGCAAGTACCCCGGGTCTGTCCAGTGCATTGATCCTGAGATAGTAGTTTGAGATTATGTCTTCAATATCCATGAATGTCTTTTGATTGGATATGTCTTTCATATACCCTAGATGGGGAATTCGACCTGCAATTCCAGCCTTTATATTCCTGGCTATATCTGCCACGTCGCTGACCACGGCAGAGGCCGTGGGCATCATGCCTGCTCCCCTACCGTAGTATAGTGTGGAATCCACTACGTCTCCCCTGACGTAGAATGCGTTAAATACGCCATCGACCTTTGCAAGGAGGTAGTTGAAAGGTATCAGCGTAGGATGCACCCTGGCCTCTATGGTCTTTCCCCGATCAATGGCGAGGGCGAGAAGTTTTATCTTGTATCCTAGTTCTTTTGCATAGGATATATCCAGCGCCTCTATACCTGATATGCCTTCCACGTAGATCTTACCCATGTCGGGTGGCAAGCCGTAGGCAATGCTTGTTACCAATGCAAGCTTGTGCGCAGCATCCGTACCGTCTATGTCAAGCGTTGGGTCCGTCTCTGCGTACCCCAGGCTCTTAGCCTTTTTTAAAGCCTCTGCGAAGCTCAGCCCGTTATCTGTCATCTCTGAGAGTATATAATTACATGTACCGTTTAAAATCCCATATATAAAGGCATAGTTGTTTGCAACAAGCGC
>QMLJ01000299.1 GCA_003643935.1 Deltaproteobacteria bacterium
ACCCTTCATGTAACTTAGAGAAAAGATAGCGGAAAGGCTTCCCAATACTGAGACAGCAATCGCAAATAGCCAGGATAGAGTGTCTGTCCTAAGCGACAGGTTGAATCCGAGAAAGCTCATGTATGAATGCTCGCCTGCCTTCCCGTAGAGCAAGGCTACCATGGTAACGATCACGAGTGTCAATAACACTGAAAGTGTATCTCTCAGCCAAGAGGAAAGTTTTCCTGCAATATATGTAAGGAATGCACCGCCAAAGGCAACCGCAAGAAGCATCTCAAGGTTCATCTCAGCACCCCTTGTATGTAAGCTATTCTGTGAATAAATTCTGAAGCTGCGGAGTTCAGCACGTGCTCTACTGGCCCGGGATAGACTCCAATGAATACAATAAGCAAGACAAGCACGAGGAAAGGGAGAAGAGCTGCAAAAGGTGCCTCCTGTCTTGCAAGAGTTCCTCCTTTTCCCTTAAAGTAAAGCACCTGAACCACCCTGAAGAAATAAGCACCCTCAATTACAGTACCAAACAGAGCCAGAACAATCAGGCAGGTATACAGACCACCGCCCTTTATAAGTGCTGCCTTGACGATCAGGAACTTGCTCGCAAAGCCTGCAAAAGGGGGCAGGCCGACAAGGGAAAATGCCCCTATTGTAAAACCAAGAGATGTGAAGGGCATCTTTTTACCCATCCCTTCCAATGAGGATATCTCCATGGAGCCTGTTCTGTATATCATGTAGCCTGCTGCAAGGAACAACAAGGCCTTGCTAAGACTGTGATTGAGTATCTGGAATAGTCCACCCTCTATGCCATAGGACGTGGCTATGGCAAATGCAAACACAATAAGGCCAATCTGGCCTGTACTGGAATATGCGAGCATACGCTTTATGTTATTCTGCTTTAAGGCAGACATCTCGCCTATAAGCAGTGTGATAATACCTATAAGGGCAATGAACCCCAGGAGATCTGTTGCGCCAAACATGGTAAAGATGACCCTTGCCATGGCATATACACCTACCTCTATGGCAATGCCTGAGAGTATGGCACTGATGGATGAAGGCGCAGATGAATGCGCATCTGGCAACCATGCGTTCATAGGGAATATGGCGGCTTCCACGCCGAGACCCGTAATAATGAGCGCAAGTGTTATAAAATTGGCAGCAGGTTTAATAGAGTTTATATGTCTTGCAATGTCTGCCATATTCAGGGTGCCGTAGAGACCGTATATAAAGGCAATACCGGTAAGTACGAGCCCGGTACCGATGGATCCCTGAACAAGGTACTTTATTGCGGCCTCAAGGCCATCCCTATCCCTGAGAAAACCCACGAGTGCGTATGAAGAAATGCACAGTATCTCGTAGAAAACGAACAGGTTGAATATATCACCCGTGAGCACAACACCTTGGGCGCCTGCCAGGAGCAGTAGGAAAAGCATGTGATACTTTCCGGTATCACCTTCCTTAATGTAGTCCAACGCATATATGGATACGAGCAGGCCTACCAGCGCTATGATGGCCGAGAAAAAGACCCCGACCGGGCCTACAAAGAGATTGATGCAAAAAGGAGGGCTCCATCCGCCTATGGATACCACGATTGGATGTGCTAGGGCCTTTGGTATCAGATATATTGAGAGCACAAGATTAAAGAGCATGCCTACGACAGGGATGTATTTCTCAAGCCTCTTTGATATCAGCCCAAAGATGGGTATGGCAAAGGCAAGGCCTAGGGGAACAGCGATGAGTAATACAGGGTTTACCATTTCAACCCCCTTATCTTGCGGATATCAAGGGTTCCATACTCCTGATAAAGCCTCACCACGAGCGATAATGCAAGGGCAAGCACGGCAACCCCGATAACAATGGCGGTAAGCACCAGGGCCTGGGGCACGGGATCGACCATCTTTAAAGGGCTTATATCTGGCCTTGAGAATATAGGTGCAGTCCCACCTTTTATATATCCTATAGAGATCAGAAGCAGATTTATACCTGAGTCCACAAAGCTTAGACCTATTATGACCTTGACCAGGTTTCTCTTTGCCATGACTATGTATAGACCTATAAAGATCAAGCCAAAGGCCGCAATATAGTATGTATTGGCATACAGAAAGTTCATTGAGTTCTCTCCATTAGATTACCGATAATCCCGGCAAGCTCTGAGCCCACCTTGAAACCAATGGCCACGTATATAACTGGGATGATGCCGGCACTGAAAAGCATGTTCAGTGTACCCTTTGGCAGGAAATTGAGGAGAAAATAGCCACCTGTTGCAAGACCTATCAGGCCCACTGTTACAAAGGTAAGCCCTGCCAGTGACTCAACAACACCCAATCTAACGGTACTTAAAATTCTCTCCTTACATGAGAGGGACATCAATGCAAACCCGGATGCAATAATGGCTCCGCCCTGGAAGCCCCCTCCAGGTGTTAGGTGACCATGGACAAATATATACGTACCGAAAAGAAGGATCAGAGGGAACAGAAAACGGCATCCTGTGCGTAGGATAAGGCTGGAATCCTCAACTGGTGGATTATCAGGGACCCTTTTCTTTGGTAGGTAGAGGATCGAAGCCAGGCCAATGGCTGCGATGAAAAGTATGGTTACCTCTCCTAGCGTGTCAAAACCACGATACAGGACAACCACGGATGTCACCACGTTTGCAGCGCCTGTTTCACTGATGTCCTTGGTTATGTAATGCTTTGCCACGTTTATCTTATTCATACCAAAAGGTATATTACTAATGGGTTTACTTATCCCCCACAGGAGCATTGCCAGAAGAATAAGGGCTATTATCTTCCTCAT
>QMLJ01000300.1 GCA_003643935.1 Deltaproteobacteria bacterium
AAACTACAGCTCCTTGTACAGAGATTTTATCCTCAGGATAAAAGGCTATTCCCTCTGTACGAGATGGTTATGGATAAGGGCAAGAGGATGCTCTTCCATGTGGGCACAGGTCCTGTTGGAAATGAATTCGTTGGCATTGAAAACTTCAGGAAATTGCTTGACAGATACCCTGAGCTCCCGGCAAATGTTGCACACCTTGGAGGCTACGAGTACAAAGAGTTCATGGATCTTCTGAATGACCACCCCAACCTCTACCTGGATACTGCCTTCACGTTCCTACCTATCTCACCTGTTATGTCAAGCATCTCAACTAAGGACCTTGAAGACTCCATGCACAGGATAGTCTATGGCTCTGACTTCCCTAACCTCATCTTTCCAAGGGAAGAAGAGATGGAATTCCTCTTGAGGCTTGGACTCTCCGATGACTTTTATTCCAAGGTTTTCTGGGAAAACGGCATGAGACTTATTGAGATACATTCAGGATAAGGGAGGTCAAAAATGGAAAGGCTTTTAAGACTTCTAGACCCGAGAAATTTTAGTGAGGGTGAAAGGGAAGATAGTGCACGGGTAATGGTCAAGAGCTGCATGAACGTGAAACAGGGTGAGAACGTGCTACTTATCGTGCAGAATGACGAAAAGCGCAGGATACTTGGAAAGTATCTTGAGGCCGAGGTAAGGCGGTTGAATGCAAAGCCCATCGTGGTCATGGTGGAGCCAGAAGAGATGATGACCGAACCCCCGAAAAGGGTCATAGATGAGATGATGAAGGCACAGGTTATTCTGGCTGCACTTGGTCTGAACCAGGTCCAGATATTTGCACACACAAGGGCACGGAACATGGCAACAGGAGAGAAAAAGGCAAGGCTGGGCCTGATTGCCACATTTGTGCCAGGGGTGACGCACGAGGATATAATCAAGATAAGAAAGCGTACAGATGAAGTTGCCCAAATCATGGACGCCGGGGACATGGTACGTATTACAGGGCCGGGGGACACAGATGTTACATTCAGTATACACGGACGCAGGTGCGAGAGGCTCAGGGCCTCTATGTGGGAGCCTGGTGAGTGGGGTGCCATACCCCTTTATGCAGAGTCTGCCCTTGCACCTGTTGAGGGCACTGCCAATGGTATATACGAGGTGAACGGGTTTTTCGAGTACGTGGGTAGGGTTGCCAGGCCCTTTAAATGGATCATAGAGCAAGGTAGGATAGTTGACGTAATAGGAGAAGGACCAGATGCGGATAAATGCAGGGCGATTCTCAACAATGCGGATGAGAACGGCACAAACATAGCAGAACTGGGAGTTGCCACCAGTCACATAGAGCTGTTCGAGGGTTTTAGTGGCACGGTTATAGACAAGATGTTACTGGGGACTCTCCACCTGGCCTGTGGCAAGAATACGACCTTTGATGGAGGACACGTGTATAGTAACATCCACCACGACGCAGTAAGCGCAGGCATGACCTTAATAATCGATGGCCAGGAAATAATAAAGAATGGTAAATTCATGATGGATTAGTGGGGGAATGATACAGGGTGCCAGGAAAGAAAGAACAGGACTGGGCACCTAGTGCCAAGGCCTCTGGCCCTGTCTTTAACCCCTATACCCTGCACCTTATACCCTATACCTTATTCAAATAGCCACGTTGATACGTATCTCTCACCTGTATCTGGAAATATTACCACTATTGTCTTGCCCCTGTTCTCACCCCTTTTTGCAACCTGTATAGCAGCGCTGAGTGCTGCGCCTGAAGATATGCCAGCAAGTATACCTTCTTCCCTGGCCAATTTCATTGTGGCTTCCTTTGCATCCTCTGATGATACGGTTATGACCTCGTCAATCAGTCTCATATCCAGTACATCCGGTATAAAGCCTGCGCCAATACCCTGTATACTGTGCGGGCTAGGCCTTCCCCCTGATATCACGGGAGACTCGGCAGGTTCCACGAGTATTGCCCTGAAGCATGGCTTGAAAGCCTTTATTGCCCTTGCAATACCTGTTATTGTACCACCTGTACCTGCCCCTGCCACCAACATGTCTACCTTGCCTTTTGTGTCCTCCCATATCTCAAGAGCTGTTGTCTCCTCGTGCATCCTTGGGTTGGCAGGGTTTGTGAACTGCTGAGGCATGAAGCAATCTTTTCTCGTTTTAACTATTTCCTGGGCCTTGTTTAGGGCACCCTTCATGCCAAGCTCCCCCGGGGTAAGAACTACCTCTGCACCGAGGGCCCTCAGTATCTTCTGCCTCTCAATGCTCATGGTATCAGGCATGGTGATGATCACCTTGTAGCCCTTAACCGCGGCAACAAAGGCAAGGCCTATACCTGTGTTGCCGCTCGTGGGCTCCACTATGGTCATACCAGGCTTCAACCTACCGTCTGCCTCTGCTGAGGCTATCATGCTAAGACCTATCCTGTCCTTTATGCTGGATAAAGGGTTAAAGAATTCGAGCTTGGCTATGATATTACCGGGTAGGCCCTTGGCTATCCTGCCAAGCCTTACCATGGGGGTGTTCCCTATGAGTTCTGTTATGTCTCCTGCAACCCTGGGCCTTTCTTTCTCATCTGTCTCCATCCTGTGTATTACCTCACCTGCCCTTTGTAGAAAGTCTTATACCTTAACCCTTGTCTATTAAATCTATGGTACTATTAAATCTATAGTAAATATGGATATACTATATTCTGTATGACTGTGATTATTTTACCAGCACAGGGGGCTAGAGCAGATAATACAGGGTCTGAGTATGGAGATGTCCTGGCTGGTCTAAAGTTCCGCGTGCCAG
>QMLJ01000301.1 GCA_003643935.1 Deltaproteobacteria bacterium
ACTTATTAATAGCGCAAAAATAAATCCTTTTGCCCTTTATAAGAGAACACTGGGTAGGCCAAGGGTTATGGATCCATGCCTTGATACAATCATGCAAGGCCTGTCCAGCTCGTTCAACCCCGGCTTTCCTGGTTATTTGAGAATGCTGGCTTCTTTCCAGGGCCTTTGTACGCTTAACCACCACATGTTCAGATCCATGCTTCTGGACTTTATCTCAGAGACCAGGGGGGAGTGCATAAAGGCACAAAGGCCAGATATCGTGGTGTCCAACGGTGAGGCAATAGGACTCAAGATGGGTGACATGATTATCAAGGCAAGATATTACCTTACAGAAGGCAAAAAAGAACCATCCAAGAACAATAAAGGGTTCCTCTTGTACGGCCAGCATATAATTGAGACAAGGGTTATACCTGCACGTATGGGTGACATACTGTTCATATCACCTCCCGAGGGACTTGAATCACCCATTGTTCTGCTTGCAAATGTAACCCCTGGAGCTGCAAAGCTGAGCTACGGCATAAAGGTGCACTATGGTGGGAAGGGCTCAGACCTTGTCCTTAGGGAAAAGATAAGAAGCGCATCCGAGATGGTAATGAACCGTATAAGGGAGGTCATCCCTTTCATTGATGATTTTACTATTGAGGGTTTTACCATGGACCCTACTGATAGTGGCGATATAAGGCCGTATTATGCGGTGAGCCTTAACCCTGAAAGACCACCCATATTTAACAAGAAGCGCTTCTTCATATCTGCTGAGAACGCATTTTTATGCGACAGGTCAAAGTATGAATGGCTTGACGTGGAGGGGGAATTACTGTGGGGAATACACAGTGCAAACACTGTGCTCAGAGCCATGCATAGGTCAGACTTGATAATGTAGGTAATCTTTATGTAATCAATAATTACTAGGCTAACCGCATCCAGAGTGATTTGTATTTAAGGACATTATGCAATGGATAGAGGAACAAGCCTAATTGAGTTGGCTATTGTCATGGCGCTACTTGCTATACTTGCAAGTCTTGCCATACCCTCAACAAGGATATTTTACTCGCACAATACCCTGAAAAGGGATGCAGAGTCATTGGCATGCATTATAGAGGAGGCAAGGCTGAAGTCCATGAAACAAGGTATAAGGTGGAGGGTAGTCTTTTACCCTTCTAGGCATATGTACCTTGCGTTTGGAGATTCTGACTGGGATGGTATTATTGATACCAATGAGGAGATAGAAGGCCCATTCCACCTCTTCAAAGGCATAGCATTTGGCTCTAATCTTGGGCTCGGGCCCAATGGCACAAGCATACCATCGGACGGGGTGAGCCTAGTTGGAAACAGGGTTAGCTTCTCACCCATGGGAAGTTGCAATGCAGGCACCGTGTATCTGTCACTTAATAACATGACCTGTGCAATAAGGATACTGCCTGCAACAGGTGATATTCAGCTGTGGATACACAGGTCTGCCTGGGAGATGCTGGATTGAGTAGAGGCTTTAGCTTGGTTGAAGTAATGGTGGCACTGTTCATAATGGTGTTATCCCTTGTTGCTCTAACAAGGCTCTATATTGCATCTGTTGATGCCGAAGCCTATTCAGAGGCACTCACCTTTGCAGACATCCTTGCCCAGGAGAAATTACATTCACTTATGCTCCTGCCGGTGGACTCAGCCTCTCTTGCAAGTGCATGGTACACCGACACGAACAATCCCCTCCGCATGAACGGAAAAGCTTTCTGGAGGTTCTGGCTTGTCAGGGATGACAAACCTGGGTCAAAAGAGATTAGTGTATACGTGTGTTGGAACGAGAGAAAAAGGCATGGTGCCAGGAATTTCTCTTCCCCTGGTGATCTTGACAGTAGCACATGTCCCTCCATAAAAATAAGGGGCTGGGTAACAAGATAATGTTGTGCCATCCACGTAATTATTCCTATTGATGCCAGGACAAACATCTTGTAACTAAATATCCATGGCCAAAGAAGAAATACACCTTGAAAACGGGATAATACTCAAGATAGAGGACAAAATCAAACCTCTCTCCGGTGACCTCCACATGTTGAAGATGACATTTTCAATAGTACTACCACTTGACGAAGGCGATGTAGAGATGAGACCTTACATAGGTGATACCATTGTCAGGTCCAGAACATTTGAAAAATCAGGCGTTGCAAAGACTGACATAGAAAAAGTGAAAAAGACCTTCAGGGAGTCCTTTATTTCAACAACCATGCCCTACATAAGTTCGGATAAGTTCGTCAAGAGGTTAAAACAGAGGACATTGGAAGAGATAAAGGAAAGGCAAGCCAAGGAAAAGATGCGACATGCCTGAGATCACCCCAATGATGAAGCAGTATCTCTCAATAAAGGAACAGTACCAAGATGCCATACTCATGTACCGCATGGGTGACTTCTACGAGATGTTCTACGATGATGCGTTGGATGCATCCAAGATACTGGGTATAACGCTTACAACCAGGGACAAGGGCAAGAAAGACCCAGTACCCATGTGCGGTGTACCTGTCAAGAGTGCATCAGGTTATGTATCAAGGCTGGTTCACTCAGGGAAAAAGGTCGCTATATGCGAGCAGACAGAGTCAGCTCTGAATTCCAAGGGACTGGTTCAAAGGGACGTAGTCCAAGTCATAACTCCAGGCCTGGTACTTGATGACCAGGTTCTAGATAATGAAAGACCAAACTATGTCATGGCCTTGTGTCCTGATAAAAAAACCGGCAGATACGGTATAGCATTTCTAGACATATCAACGGGCGACT
>QMLJ01000302.1 GCA_003643935.1 Deltaproteobacteria bacterium
AACTTGGACTCGTTTCTTGCCTTGAGGATCTTTTCCTTGATGTTTATGGGTTCCCCGTTTTCTATAAAGCCCTTGTCCTTTGCCCTTATAAGGGTGAACATTTTTTGGAGAGAGGCATGCTGAGCTGCATCGCTCTTTGATGCATCCTTCACCTTTAATGGACTCTTGGCATAGACTATGCGTTGAGGCACCATGAATATTGGCTTGTCTGTTAGCTGCTGTATCTTGAGCAACTCCACGATAGCCTCAGTCGCCTGAGCGCTGTCTCTCCTTTCCAGGAACAGGATGGATGCGGAGTTGCTATCCAGCATGTATCTCCTGTACATGTCCTCCTGGAATGGTGAGCTTACCCTTTTCAATAGGCCCTTTATAAGTCTTGTCAACTTAGACACGTCCTGGAACATGAGGAACCTCTCGTTGAACACTATCCATGGCACAGGAAGTCCCTCTTTCTGGAAACGACAATTGATAAGCATGGCATCTATCCTGCTGCGAGGTCCGTGTGTATACACTATATGACCCTTTTCAGCCAATGATAAGATGGAGGACTTGTATATGTGGGGTATTATAATGCTGGAAAACATGCGTTCTGCCAGACCGGAGAGCAAAAAGCCAAAACTGCACTCCAGCTTGAATGGATATTCTTTTTCCTTGGACATCATCATGCCTCCTTGTGTGCTTATAAGTGATTCGCCAATCCAAGCATGTACATAAATAATATTAGTACGGTAAATAACCTTAGGTAACCTTCGTCCAATCCACGGCAAAAGAGTTTAGCATTTTGTGAGATTTGTATCAATCCCGTATGTGGGAACACATATTGGCCTGTCTTTGCGTATGCCTAGGATCATGCCTGTCCAGAAAAACCGATTTCATTTACCACCCACCTGCGTAGCAATTCAATGATGGAACCTAAATTAACGACTACCGAACTTACCATCCTTAAGTATTCAAAATCACTGTTTGTCCTGTTTAGAATGCACGTCTCTCAGATAGGCTATTACCCTCTCAATATCTTTTCTGCTAAGTCCCTTGCAAGGAGAGAGGTCTTCAGGCATAACTCTGCCAAGCTCATGTTTGCCCCCTAGTTGTTTTAGTATGATGCTTGCCTTCACAGGACCTATACCTTTTATTTCCTCAAGAGTGGATCTCTTTAAAGACCTTAGACGAAGTCTCCTATGGTAAGTTATTGCGAACCTGTGTGCTTCATCCCTTAACCTTTGGAGAATTTTGAGCCCCTCGCTATCCCTGGGCATCATAACAGGATTCTTCCTTCCGGGCAGGAAGAACCTGTCAGTTTTCCCACCCCTTTTCTTTGCCATTGCGACCACGGGTATGTTTTTTATACCAAGATCCTTGAGCACCCTTACGCACACGTTCAACTGTCCCTTTCCCCCGTCTATCACTATGAGGTCAGGCCTTGAATCATCCCCTAGAAACCTCCTCCTAAGTATTTCTTCCATCATTGCAAAGTCGTCTTGCGAAGGTACTCCTTTTATCCTGTAATGGCGGTACATGTCTTTTCTCTCCTGACTGTCCATGAACACGACCCTTGAACCCACTGCATATGCCCCCTGAATGGAAGAGATGTCGTAGCACTCCATCCTGTAAGGTATGTGGGGCAGGTGCAAGGTTTTTGCTATGTCTTCAAGTGCCGATAATTTTTCTTCTTTTGCTAGGCCGTGGTTTGACGCATTGGCCTGTGCCATTTCCAGCCATGCTTTTGGCCTTCCCCTTGATGGTCGGGCTATCCTCACCTGAGAGCCTTTCTTGTCGGATAAAATGGATTCCAACGTCTCTTTATCTCCAGGTATTACCTGTGTGTATATAGTATTGGGAATGCTCTTCTTATCTTGGTAGAAGCGTACCATGAACCTTAAGACCACGTCTTTAAGGTCATGTCCGTTGGTGTCTATAACGAACGTATCCGTATCAACTATGGATCCGCCTGAAATATGTAGCAATGATATGTCTATCCTTTGTCTTGTGGAGAAGGTACCAATCACATCCACATCTGATTTATACGTACCTATTACCATCTGCGGTACAAGGGTGTCTTTGATGGCTGCAATCTGGTCCCTTATCTTTGCAGCCCTTTCAAAGTTCTGCTCCTTTGCTTCTTTTTGCATCCTTTCTTCGAGTTGTCTCAACAGGGCCTTGTCCTTGCCCCTCAGGAACAAAATCATGTCATCTACTACCTGGGCGTACTCTTTCTGAGTGACTTTGCCTACGCAAGGCGCAAGACACAGGCCTATCTGATAATAGATGCAAGGCCTTGACCTGTTTCTGAATTCACTGTCTTTGCATCTACGTACCGGGAATATCCTGCCTATGGCGGAGAGAGTTTCCCTGGTTGCATTGGCTGATGAGTATGGTCCTAGGTAGAGAGAACCATCCTTGAGCACCCTTCTTGTTATGTATATACCTGGCCACTGGTCCTTTACCGTGACCTTGAACCTTACATAGGTTTTATCATCCTTCAGGAATATGTTATACTTGGGTTTGTAGGTCTTTATCAGCCTGTCTTCCAGTAACAGGGCTTCTTTCTCGTTGGATGTGGCTATGAAGTCCAGTCTTGAGGTGTTTTCCTGGATAAATCTTACAAATGGTCTTGTATCTTGGCCAAGGTAAGCCCTAACCCTTGACCTTATATCCTTGGCCTTGCCCACGTAGATAGGCCTGCCCGTGGAGTCTTTCATAATATAAACACCTGTAATCCTTGGCAGGCTCTCTATCATGTTATGGGTAAGGGCCATGT
>QMLJ01000303.1 GCA_003643935.1 Deltaproteobacteria bacterium
TCTTTCATTATGGCACGGGCAATACATATACGTTGCCTCTGCCCACCCGAGAGCCTTACTCCGCTCTCGCCTATTGATGTTTCATACCCCTTGGGCATTTGAACTATGAAATCATGAGCATTGGCCGCCTTGGCAGCGAGGATGATTTTATCCATGTCAGAGATGTCTGAGCCGTAAGCTATGTTTGCCTTTACAGTATCGTTGAAGAGTACCATCTCCTGGGTTACTATTGCAATATTAGCCCTCAGGGAAGAGATTGTAACGTCTCTGATATCAATGCCATCTATTAGTATGGAACCCTTGGTTACATCAAAAAGCCTTGGAACAAGGTTTGCCAAGGTGCTCTTCCCTGCACCTGATTCACCGACAATGGCGATTTTCTGGCCAGGTTCCACCTTAAAGTTTATGCCCTTTAGTGCATAACGTTCGCTCTCCAGGTCCCTGGATGAAACCACCTTGTGATCGTAAGAAAACCACACGTCCTTGAACTCTATATGACCCTTTACCCTTGGCAGATCTACAGCACCTGGCTTATCCTTTATAGCAGGTTCTGTATCCAGGATTTCAAACACCCTTTTTGCCGCTGCTATACCTTCCTGTACAACCATGTTCAATTCATTGAATCTCTTAATAGGGGCATAGAGCATAAAAAGAGCGGTCATGAACGAAAAAAAGTTGCCAGGGGTAGAGGTCCCCCTTATGACATTCATACCGCCGTACCATATAATAAAAGAGATACTGACCCCACCCATAAAAACCATGAGAGGAGAAGAGATGGCCCGGATTGCAAGCCTTCTCATCCAGTTACGATAATACCTGTTATTTTCAACAGCAAAGCGTGTCTTCTCGTACTCTTCCATGTTATAGGCCTTGACAATACGCATACCAGAGAAGGTCTCGTCCAGTATGCTCATAACATCTCCCATTACCTTCATGCTCTTCGTAGAGTAATGCTTTAGCTTGGCACCAAATCTGTTGATAAGATATGCAACCACAGGAAAGACAATCATGGCCACAAAAGCAAGCCTCCAGTCACGGTAGAACACCACGAAAATCAGCCCCGCCATGGTAAATGTCTCCCTTACCAGGCCGGTCACGGCATTTGTGACAGACGCCTGTACAAGGTTGACATCATTCGTTATCCTGGATATCAGTATGCCTGTTTGTGTATTGGTAAAAAAATTCATGGAAAGCCTGTGCAGGTGGGCATAAAGCTTGTATCTTAGATTCCTTACCACCCTCTGGCTGACATCGGCCATTAGATAATAACGTCCATAGTCGCATATACCACGCACAAAAAATATACCAACCACGGCCAATGGTATAATTTTGAGCATGCCCGCATCTTTGGCAATAAATATATCGTCGAGTACCGGCTTTACAAGGAAGGCAAGTAATGCCTGGCAAGCAGATATGACAAGCATCAATAATGTTGCTATTACAAGCCTTATCCAATAAGGCCTTAGGTAAGCTAAGAGCCTCTTGTAAATGGCTATATCATCCTTCAGGCTGAAAGCACGTCTATTATCCACCTAGCCACCTCTTCTGAAGCATTCTTATCTCCCATCTTTGAACGCAATTCAATCAACTTAGAGCGCGTATCCCTATACAGGTCTTCATTATCTATATATCTACCCAAGGTATCATAAAGCCTCTCAGCCGTAAAATCACCCTGTATAAGCTCTGGAACTACCTTATAACCCGCCATTATATTCGGCATACCTATAGCCGACGTCTTTACAAAGGCCTTTGCCAAGATGTAATTAATCAAAGATGTCTTATAACAGATCACCCCTGGAACCCCGTGCATAGCTATTTCAAATGCCCCTGTACCAGACTTGACCATGGCAGCATCCACTTCTGGTAAACACCGGCATATCTCAACATCCCCGTCTATGTATTCACTAAATTCACTGTCCTCCAAACCCCTTGATGCATAAAGATACCAAGATATGCCAGGATGATCTCTGGCAAGCTTCCTCTTTGCCTGCATCATGGTGGGCAGGATCTTTCTTACCTCATGTACCCTGCTTCCTGGTAATACCGCTATTCTCTCTGGAGGCCAGGATACTCTAAAGGGCTCAAGCCTTTGTTCCAGCAAGGGATGCCCTACATAACGCGCGTTTACACCGCGTGCCCTAAAGAAGGCCTCCTCGAACGGAAAGATAACTGCAAGTCCGTCCGTTATTCTGGAGAGCACCCTTGCCCTGGAAACCCTCCATGCCCAGGCCTGCGGGGCTATATAGTATAATACCTTCACCCTGTTCTTCTTGGCATATGCAGCAAGTCGCATGTTAAAGTCAGGAAGATCAACCGGCACAAATATATCTGGCTTTCTTTCACTTACGAGTCTCCTTATCCCCGAATATATCTTTAGGATATCAAGGAGTCTGCAAACAACATCTGTAAATCCCATAACTGAGAGATCTGCCATAGAGTATACACACTCCATGCCGGCATCCTGCATCAGTGGTCCACCCATACCGAATATCTCCATGCCTGGGAAACGGGCCTTAAGTGAATGTATTACCCCTGCCGCGTGTCTATCTGCACTAGCCTCGCCGGCTACCATGAGAATGCCCGCCATACAGCTACACCTGGGGAATCGTTATGCTGTCTTTCAGCAGCTTAACCACCTGCATTGCCTTTAGGCCGGCCATACCATCTACAACGGGCCTCTCACCGCTTACGACCGCGTGTACAAAAGAGGCAATCTCGGTCTCAAGGGCATCA
>QMLJ01000304.1 GCA_003643935.1 Deltaproteobacteria bacterium
AAGGCACTATAAGGGTGGAGACCGACGAATGACCGAGGCCAACGACCGTGGAAGACCTCTCGAAGCTGAGGCCTGCATTCAGGAAGGATGGCTATGCAACAGCAGGAAATTCTTCCATAATAAGTGACGGTGCATCTGCGGTTGTGGTTACATCCAGGCGTAAGGCTCTTGAGATGAGACTAAAACCCGTGGCAAGGGTCGTGTCCTTTGCATCTGCCGGCATAGAGCTTAAATACGTGCTCATGGCACCTATATACTCCATTCCAAAGGTATTGAAAAAAGCCTGTATGGAGATGTCTGACATAGAGCTCCACGAGATAAACGAGGCTTTTTCAGGCTCTACAGTCGCCATTCTGAGGGAGCTGGGCATTGATATAGACAAAGTCAATGTAAATGGTGGTGCTGTTGCACTGGGCCACCCAATTGGTGCATCAGGCGCAAGGGTTCTCACCACCTTGATACACGAGATGAAGAGGCGATCTCTCTCAGTAGGGGAAGCATCACTGTGCCTGGGTGGGGGTGAAGCAGTGAGCATGATAATTGAGATGGAGGGATGAAGTGGCAAGAAAAAAGAACAAATGGGAGAGCTTTGGCCATAGGCTTAAGTCCATAAGGGAAAAGAGAGGCATGAGCATTGAAGATCTCTCGGAAGATACAGGATATAGCGTGGACATCCTGGAAAAGGTCGAAAGCGGAGATACCCCCCCACCTGTTGCATTGATACTTCAGCTTAGCAAGACCTTAAAGGTGGACATGGAGCAGGTGGAGAGCGAAGAGGACAAAAGTGCCTCAAAAAGGCGAGCTGCAAGCCACAAGAAGAGGGTGGAGTCATACGCATACACACCCCTTACACGACCCGGCGAGGACAAGCATTTGAGGGCATACCTCGTTACGATCGATCCCAGGACAGAACACAAGGGCGTTGAATATCACCACGAGGGCGAAGAGTTCATATACGTTCTCTCAGGTGGGCTCAAGATACAGGTGGGGCAGAACACAAAGAATCTCGGTCCAGGGGAAAGCATACACTTCAATTCTGCACTTCACCACAGGTTGAGCAACCCAGCGGATGAAACAGCCGAGCTTCTGGTAGTGATTTACGTGCCATAGGAGGATATGCAAGATGTTTCAGCTTACCAGCGAACAAGAGATGATTATGCTCATGGCAAGGGACTTTGCAAAAAAGGAACTGGAACCGTATGCTGAGGAGAGGGACAGAGAAGAGATTTTTCCGGAAGATACCGTAAAGAAAATGGGCGAGCTGGGACTCATGGGTATGATGGTGCCTGTTGAATATGGTGGTTCCGGCGCAGGTGCTGTCAGCTATTCCATTGCATTGACCGAGATAGCATACGCTTGTGCTTCAACCGGGGTTACGATGTCGGTTGCAAACCTGTCAGAGGAGCCCATACTGAAATTTGGTAACGAGGAGCAGAAAGAGAAATACCTTGTGCCCATGGCCACTGGAGAGGTTCTCGGTGCTTTTGCTGTAACAGACCCGGGGGCTGGTTCTGATCCCGGTAGCATGAATACCCGTGCAGTGGACAAGGGTGATTATTACCTGGTGAACGGTACAAAGTCGTTCATAACCAACGGCGGTTATGCCGGGGTGATAAACCTGATAGCCAAAACCAACCCTGAAAAGGGTAACAGGGGCTTGTCTGCATTTATCGTGGAAAAGGAATTCCCTGGTTTTCACGTGGGGAAAAAGGAAAAAAAGATGGGGCTCAGGGCATCAAATACGGTTGAGTTGATATTTGATGATTGCAGGATCCCCAAGGAAAACCTCATCGGAAAGGAAGGCCAGGGTTTTAAGATAGCCATGGTTGCCTTAGACAGCGGGCGCATAGGTATTGCATCCCAGTCAATTGGTATTGCAAGGGCATGCCTGGATGAGGCGATAAAATACTCTAGAGATAGAAAACAGTTCGGGAAATCCATAGGCTCGTTCCAGGCCATAAGGTGGATGATAGCAGACATGGCAACCGAAATAGAGGCTGCAAGGTGGCTGGTGCTATCTGCAGCAGACAAGAAAGATAGCGGACTCAGGTTCACCAAGGAGGCATCCATGGCAAAGCTCTTTGCATCAGAGGTTGCTAACAGGGCAGCATACAAGGCCCTGCAGGTGCATGGTGGATACGGTTATATAAAGGATTTCAGGGTAGAAAGGCTCTATAGGGACGCGCGTGTAACAACCATATACGAAGGCACATCTGAGGTGCAGAGGATAGTCATATCAAGGGAGGTGACAAAGGCGGAGACATAATATGCTGTTTAGGCTAATCTTTTAAAATAATTCATGCCTTCAAAAAAACCGTTTTCCTGCTTAGTAGCTTGATGATGGAACCTAAATTTACAGCTATCTCCGACTGTCGATCTTATTATCAAAAGGGGCTAAGTTGTAGAGAGCTTTGGGGTCTTTATCCTGTGGTGTAGTAGCTTTACATAGTGTATCACTGGCCTTCCCTGGTCTCCCAAGTCCACAATCTCCATAATGACGCCGAGCTTTTTTAATAGCCTTTTCGCCTTGTGGCATTCTTTTTCCTTCATCCATCCAGGCAAGGCAGCTCATGTCCAGCTTGTCGTCTATACGCACGATCTCCGATGGATGCCTTTTTGCAGCTGACTTGTAAAGCGTGTACACGTCAAATGCATTCTTCCCCTTGGCGCCGTATGCCATAATCCTGTCATAGATTCGAGGGCTTATATTCAGCTGCTTAAGGATGGCGA
>QMLJ01000305.1 GCA_003643935.1 Deltaproteobacteria bacterium
ATAGCATGGTGGATCGTGTTAATAACGCCTGAATGCGCACAACCTGTCAGGACAACAAGGCCCTTTGTCTTAAGATTGATAACAACGGCGGTATCGTCCTCTATCGCATCCCACAATTCCTTGCCGTCTTCCTCGTAAAACCCATACGGGAGCCCCTTCTCAAAACTTGTCTTTCTTGGAACCTCTCCCAGAAACAGTATCCTGCCATCCAGCAGGGCCTTGGGACCAGTTGTCTCTAGTATCTCAAACCCAGCCTCTTTTACCTTTTCTCTGTCAAGTTCCGGGAAGTATATCTTTAACTCCTCGCTTAGTTTTATGTACCTGGGCTGCCTGAACGCAGCAGGATGGAGAACAAGGGGTATGCCTTTCTTTAGCTTCTTTGCAACCGAGAACATGCCTCCGAAGTGGTCCATGTGGCCATGGGAGAGGGCACATACCTCTATGGCCCCTGGATCAACCCCTAGGGCATCCATGTTGTGGCTGACTCCCCATTCCGAGAAGCCAAAGTCAAAAAGCATTGTCCTGGACATACTGCCGGATTTAACCGTGACAAGGGCAGAAAAACCATGCTCCGCAACAATGGAATTCCCTATACGCATATCTTTAACCGGCATTGCCCTTGCTATGACAGGGCTACCGCCTGAATCGAGCAGGTCTATATAATTATCCTGCAAGGTTAGTATCTCAACCTTGTCCACCTGTTCCAGTTTTATCTTGTCCATGATAACCTCCTTTTATATTTAAAAATAATGTTATCCACATGTACTATAAATAGTCAAACTATTCTATTCCTTCTTATTTCTTGCCACGTATACAATCTCATGTTAATTTGTCAGACAAGTGCAAGGAGGGGAACATGGAAGAAGAAGAAAAAGACCTGAGCCTTGGGGAATATTTTAAAATGGAAAGGGAAAAACGCGGCATCACTCTAAAAGAAATAGAGGAAAAAACCAAGATCTCTGCCCAGATATTGAAATTCCTCGAGGACGACCGGATAGATCTTCTTCCTCCACGCACCTTTATACGTGGCTTTTTGCAGGTTATTGCAAAAGAGTTTAACATGGACGAGATGACCCTCCTGCATTACCTGGAGAAGACAATGGGTGAACCAGAGCAGTCCTTGCCCAATACGGTAAAGGCCCGCAAAAAGGGATTATGGTGGAAGGTTATCATACTGGTTGTTATAATATTCTTTCTGGCATTTCTTCTCAAATTTTGTGATTCAAGAGACATTAAGGGACATGCATCAATATATGATAATGCAACCGTACAAGGGATTACTGTTACCCATTCATGTGCAAGTATACCAATCCCAGGCATGAAAGTATAGCATTATAGTATGCCCTGCAAAAGGGCCTATAAAATTTTACTCGGGGTTTATCCATGGCAGTAAATGCAACAGAAGCAAAACGTCTAAAGGAATATATCGCCAAGGGTTGGGAATTCCATATAATAGAAATGCTCCACGACCTCAAACCTGTGGAGATAGCAGAACTAATAGAGGCCCTAGACGAAGAATCAAGGGCAAAGCTGTTTCGTCTTCTTGATGTAAGCACGGCTTCTGAGGTTATCTCAGAGCTGTCCTCAGACTCAAGGGAAGATGTACTTGATGACATCTCTGATTCTGACCTTGCAAAGATAGTGGAAGACATGGATTCAGATGATGCGGCTGACCTTGTGGCAGACCTAAAGCATGAGAGGGCAGAAAGGGTACTTGCCGCGATAAGCCCCAAAGAGTCATCAGAGATAAGATCCCTGTTGAGATACCCCGAAGATACGGCCGGCGGTATCATGCAGAGCGAGATAATGGCGGTACCTTCCACCACGAGCGTGGATGCCGTTATAACACAGATTAGACAAAAGGCGTCAGAGATCGATAACATTCATACCATATTTGTCACGGACAACAATTCACGCCTAGTGGGGAGCGTCCCCCTGGTCAAACTCATCCTGGCAAAGCCCGAGACACCGATATCCCAAATAATGGACCTTGACCCCTTAAAGGTACCAGTCACCATGGACCAGGAGGATGTAGCACGCCTGTTCAAGAAATACGACACGGTTGTCATGCCAGTTGTTGACAAGGATAACAGGTTGCTCGGTCGTATCACGGTCGATGACATCGTAGATGTCATCGACGAAGAGGCAGAAGAGGATATGTTCATGCTTGCCGGTGCTGACGAGGATATACTGAGTTCATCAATACTGAAGAATGCATCTGCACGTATACCTTGGCTATTTGTCTGCTGGGTGGGAGAAGCACTTAACTCGGTCCTGATAAAGGGGTTTGAACCCACCTTGAGCAAGCTCGTCGGCCTGGCGGCATTCATGCCTATGATACTCGGCATGGGCGGTAACGTGGGCTCTCAGTCGGTTGCATTGATAGTACGCGGTATTGCAACGGGAAGGGTAACACAAAGATATTTCCTCAATATTATAGCCAAGCAGGTGGGTGTGGGGGCACTCATGGGGGTAGTATACGGCTTAATGCTAGGGCTTATTTCTATGGTTATGTATCCTGATTATAGGAAAATGGCATTTGTTGTCACTCTATCCATATTCAACTCCATGACCCTGGCTGCTCTTGTTGGTACAGTACTTCCTATACTCTTCTTTAAACTGGGCAAGGACCCGGCCGTTGCATCTGGACCCTTTATGTCCTCGGTAATGGACCTGATAGGTGTTATCGCTTACTTTAGCATAGCTACGTGGCTA
>QMLJ01000306.1 GCA_003643935.1 Deltaproteobacteria bacterium
ACGGCTCAAATATAGCTTGCTCTATTTGGAAAGTCTTGCCCGTAGCACGTTTGAAAGAGAGAATGTCACAACTCTCCTTGGTGGTATGGTGATCTCTTGTCCTGTCTGCGGGTTGCGGCCTTTCCTGGCAGCCTTGTCCCGAACCTTCCATTTCCCAAAGCCTGAGATGGATACAGCCTCGCCCTGCTCTAGCCTGCCTTTTATTATCTCTATAAAGGTCTCCACCGCGTTCATGGCATCCTTGTGAGAAAGCCCGGTACGTAGTATAATCTCCTCCACTATGCCTGTCTTTGTCAGGGTACTCATAAATACCTCCTTAATAATTAACTACATAAAGATTAAAAGCCACATACCGTTATGTCAATACCCTATATCATGGAATTAGGTTGTTTTTGTCGTTTTCGTTCTTACCCGAGTTTTTTACCATGAACACCCTTATGTCGCCTATATTAACGATACTGACATCAGTATCGTAACCCTAGCAAGTGCATCCTTGAGAGTGCATCGACAATGTCAATAGGCTCTACGCTAACCTTCCACCCCCTCGACCTGAAGAAAGGGACTACCTTTTTCAGGTCTTCCCATGTGAAGCACTCTTCCCAGTAATCATCCAGGAAATCGTACGAGTTCTTTCTTTCCTTGACAAGTTCGTATCGCCCATAAAGGCCCATCGAGATGTAGACGTTGTACCTTCTCATATGCGTAACCTCTGAGCATCCTATCGTCAGGACCAGGGTAACCCTTAACAGTTCTGGATTGATACCTGTGATTTTTTTCTGTGATAAAACCCTTTAATATGGGTAAGATGTGAATGCCACCATGGTTGACGAGGCGAGCGTAGCAGAGAAAATATGCTGTTTTCCTGCCAGCAAATGAAATCGGTTTTTTGTACAGGCATGTGCAGATGTAATTTTAACGTGGAACTAGGCTGGATAAAGGTGATATCATGACCCTGTCATGATGCATGCCTGGGATGTATCTCGTAGTGATGCCATTAAAATACAGAGGCGCATTGCAGCAGAAGTACTTATAGAGGGGGATACTTTTTATCCCAAGACCGTGGCTGGGGTTGACGTATCATATGCAGGCAAGGATGGCCCTGCAGTGTGCTGTATAACTGTTTTCTCCTTTACTGGCATGGTTTTTCTCCACGCGGCTTACTCTGTTATGGAAGTAAGGTTTCCCTATGTAACTGGCCTGCTTACCTTCAGGGAAGGGCCTTCAATAGTAAGTGCCTTTGAAAAGCTTGAGTTTATCCCAGATGTCTTAATCTTTGATGGCCAAGGAATAGCACATCCCAGGAGAGTAGGTATTGCTTCGCACATGGGGGTATACCTGGGTGTAAGGACAATAGGTTGCGCCAAAACCCACTTGTTTGGGGATTACAAGGAGCCGGGGCCGAGGAGAGGAGACATGTCTCCTCTTGTCCATGGAGGGGATATAATAGGCATGGTGCTCAGGACAAGGGACAACACAAGGCCGGTCTTTATCTCACCTGGCCACATGATTGACACCACGAGCTCAGTCAACATAGCCCTCGCATGTAGCATTAAGTACAGGTTGCCAGAACCTGTACGCCAGGCACACATAATGAGCAGGAGGCTTGTAGGTGAGATTACCTCACAATACAGCTTTTAACAGTCCTAGTAAGCCTTAACTTAATCCTATCAAGATCTTCATCGCTATAGGTCTCCTTGGTGAGGTAATCGTCATCCAGTGTCTTTGAAGCAACAAATTTCTGAATAATATAGAGTCTGGCTCCCCTTATGATGGTACCTATCTCAATGATATCATCTTCTGTAAGAAGGGATTTCACAACAGTAGTCCTGAACTCGTAATTCGGAGCGGATGCCATAATGAGCTCAATACTTTTTTCAATGGCCTTTGTGTCCACATCCACGCCAGCAACTTGGTTGTACTTGCCAAGAGGTGCTTTTATATCCATGGCAATGTAGTCCACCAAGCCCTTGTCTAGGCAGGTCTTTACAACATCTGGTTTAGACCCGTTTGTATCGAGTTTTACGAGGAAGCCCTTTTTCTTGATTTCCTTCATGAATTGGGCCAAGTCTTTTTGCAAGCAAGGCTCCCCCCCTGTTATTACACATGCATCAAGCTTTCCTCTACGCCTTTCAAAGAAGTCGAAGACCTCTTTCATCTTCATGGGTTCTGTGAAAAGTTTTGGGTCCACCAGCTCAGGGTTGTGACAGTAGGGACACCTGAAGTTGCAACCCTGAGTGAATACTATTGCGGATATCTTCCCCGGGTAATCTATAAGTGATGTTCTTTGCATGTAAGCAATACGCATCTGTTCACACCTCTAGAAATTTAATGTTTTGTCTCAAGATAACATTGCTAAAGAATTCTTGCAAAACAAAAGATATGTAACCCAATTCGTAAACCCAGTGATGTCCAAAATAAGTCGTTTTCCTGATTCAAGTCCAATATTTCGAACACTTAAGATGGCAAGATCGATAGTCATGAATTTAGGTTCCATCATTGGGATTCCTACTGGCAAATGAAATCAGTTTTTTGGACAGGCAAGCCGTAACCTATAAATTTGTAAAAGATTCTAGACTTGGGGTGTATATTTAATCTATAGTAGCTGATTGGACAAAGATGTTGACTGATTAATAACAAATTTTGTCGGAGGTATTGAAATGGACACAAATCCTTTGCATCAGATAATGAGACCTTCATCCGTTGCAATAG
>QMLJ01000307.1 GCA_003643935.1 Deltaproteobacteria bacterium
TACGACTTGGTGCCATCGAGAAGGGAATTGGGGGATGCCCGATTGCTAGCGTGGACAAGGAAAGATTGCTGGAAGCCTTAAGCATTCCCAGTAAATACGAGATACTGGTTGTCCTTGCCTTGGGAAGGCCCAACGAGACAGTGACGATAGATAAAGTCGGGCCTGACGGCGACATCAGGTACTGGAGAGACAACCAGGGTATACACCACGTCCCCAAGCGCTCCTTGGACGATTTAATAATCGGATAGTTATAACTGGGGCCACGTATCATTCAGTGGCCACAGCCTGGCAGTGGCCCCAGCCTAGTTATACCTAGTGTTCCATCTGGAAGGCTGTCATGAATTCCGCCAGCCTCTCTGCTGCCTCAAGCGGCACAGCGTTATACAGCGAGACCCTTATGCCTCCTACTGACCTGTGCCCCTTCAGGCCAAGAAATCCTGCCTCGGTTGCCCTTGATACAAATTCCTTTTCAAGGTCTTCAGAAGGCAACCTCAGGGTTATGTTCATCTTGGACCTTGAATCCTTGTCAACTGTACCCCTGTAGAAGTCTGAAGAATCAATAACATCGTATATAGCGGATGCCTTTTTATCGTTAATCTCTTCTATCTTCTCTATTCCGCCCATGTCCTCTATCCACTTCAACACCTCGTGGACCACGTATACAGCTATTACAGGTGGTGTGTTGAACATGGAATTCTTTCCTGCATGCGTTGCATAGTTCAACATGGTAGGTGTGTTATCAGGTGCCATGCCTGCGAGATCATCTCTTATGATAACCACGGTCACGCCTGCAGGACCCATGTTCTTTTGTGCGCCTGCATATATTATCCCGAAGTCCGATACATTTATCCTCCTGGATAGTATGTCAGAGGACATATCCGCTACCAGCGGTACTGAGCCGGTATCAGGAAAGCTCTTCCACTGGGTACCATGCACGGTATTGTTGGAAGTTATATGGCAGTAGCAAGCATCTGGCGTAAGCTTGATCTCCGACAAGGCTGGTATGCGCGTGTAGTTTTCTTCCTTTGTTGATGCAGCTATATTCACCTTTCCTATCTTCTGTGCCTCCTTTATGGCATTTGCAGACCACCTTCCCGTATCAATGTAGTCAGCAACCTTGCCTGGACCAAGAAGGTTTATGGGTACCATTGCGAATTGAAGGCTCGCACCTCCCTGCAGGTATAGTATCTTATAGTTATCAGGTATACCCATGAGTCTCCTAAGTATAACAGATGTGTCGTTAATGAGAGAATCAAACTCCTTTGACCTGTGACTCACCTCCATGATAGACATCTTTGTACCTGCGAAATCTTTGACAGCCTTGCTGGTACTATCAAGCACTACCTCGGGTAAAGCTGCTGGCCCTGGATTGAAAATGAATACGTCTCTTGCCATGGTCTTGATCTTCCTCCTTTGCATTTTGCTGTGGAGGCTATTCTATACAGAATTTTTAACACACGTAAAGGTAATTATGAATCAGTACAAGGCGTTAGGCATCAGGCGCCAAAAATTTGTACCTCTGTGCCTTTGTCCCTTCGCGCCTTGCCTTTAGGCCGTTTTTTCGCCACGGCCTTAAATAAGGTTGATAGCCAGACGCGAATGAGATATTACGGAACACAAAAAATGGGGTGTTATGATGTCAGAATGTACCATAGCTGAATTCCCGGACCACGTGGATGAGGTGGTAACTATAAAGGGCTGGGTACAGAACAGGAGATCCAGCGGAAAGATATCTTTTTTAATCATAAGAGATGGCAGCGGGATATGCCAAGCGGTTGTGACAAGAAACGATACAGGTGACATGTACCAGGAGATAAGGAAGCTTCCTCTGGAGTCATCTGTTATTGTAAGGGGGAAGGTCATCAAGGAAGACAGGGCACCTGGCGGCTACGAGGTACAGGTAGAAAGTGTTGAAATAGTAAGCAAGGCAGATGAATTCCCCATTGGCAAGAAGGAGCATGGGCCTGACTTTCTGCTCAGCCATAGGCACTTATGGATACGCTCTCCCAGGCAGATTGCCATACTCAAGATAAGAGACACACTAGTAAGACATGTAAGGGCGTACTTTGCAGAAAATGGTTTTACACTAGTTGATACACCCATATTCACCACCACTTACGGCGAGGACTCTACCAACCTATTCTCTGTTGATTATTTTGACCTGGGCAAGACATACCTGACCCAGACAGGCCAGCTCTACCTTGAAGCAGCCATTTTTGCCCTGGGCAAGGTCTATTGCCTGGGACCTACTTTCAGGGCAGAGAAATCAAAGACAAGAAGACATCTTACAGAGTTCTGGATGGCAGAGGCAGAAGTGGCCTTCTGCGATCACAAGAAAAATCTCGAGATCCAGGAAGATTTTGTAAGCTATATAGTCCAGAACACTATTTCAGATAGGGACAAAGAACTGAGGGTGCTAGGTAGAGATACAAGCCAGCTTGAGAAGGTTAAGCCACCTTTCTACAGGATAAGCTATGACGAGGCAATAGAACTGCTTAAAAAGAAGGGCTATGACACCAAGTGGGGAGAGGACCTCGGCGGAGACGAGGAGACGCTCATAGCCAATTCCTTTGATAAACCTGTCTTCATAGAAAACTACCCCAGGAAGATAAAGGCATTTTACATGAAGCAACATCCCGAGAGAAAGGACTGTGCACTGTGTGCTGATCTTCTTGCACCCGAGGGATACGGGGAGATAATA
>QMLJ01000308.1 GCA_003643935.1 Deltaproteobacteria bacterium
CTTCCTTGGGAAAGGACTCCAGCAATATGGCCTGGGACATGGGTACCATTGCACCCCCTGCGGCTCCCTGGATTACCCTCATTACTATAAGAAATGTCAGTGAGGGTGCTGCCCCAGAGCCTATGGAGGCGATGGTGAATATAACAAGGCACCACAGGTAGAATCGTTTTCGTCCAAAGTAATTGCCTAACCAACCAGTTATAGGGAGTATAACCGCATTTGCCACAAGATAGGATGTCACAACCCATGTGATCTCATCTACCCCTGATGAGAAAGTACCCTGCATATGAGGTAGTGATACATTTGCAACCGATGTATCCACGACCTCTATAAGGGTACCTAACATGACTGTTATAGCAATTATGTATCTATTGTCTGTACTCATACTGTATAGTCGATGTCTATTACCCCGTTATCTAGGTAGGCTAGGAGCCTAGCTGCTATAATTGCTTATCTTTATTTATTGCTGGAGATTTTATAACTCTTTCCTGTTGTATCTACTGTTACATGGACTGAAAGTCCGAGGCGCAAACTGTGGTCAGCATTTGTCCTGGGATCAATAGCAATCCTTACAGGTAATCTCTGCACTATCTTTACCCAGTTGCCGGCTGCATTTTCTGGTGGCAACAGAGAAAAAGCAGCACCAGTACCCGCACTCAGACTATCCACGTATCCACGGTATATACGCCTGGGATCTACATCCGTGTAAAACCTCACCGGCTGGCCAGGACGTATCCTGCGTAGCTGTGTCTCCTTAAAATTGGCATCTACCCATATATGCTCACCTTTAAGAGGGACAACAGCACATATAGGCTGGCCAGGGGCTATTACCTGGCCTACATCTGCACTCTTTTTACTGATGACCCCATCCACTGGAGCTATAATGCTACAGTAAGAACGTTCGAGCTTGCTTTTGGCAAGTTCCGCCTCTGATACGCGAACTTCTCTTTTGCTCACTGCCAATCTGGCCTTTGCCATGGTAATGGCCTTCTTCGCCACCTTGTACTGGGCAAGGGTTACTTTGTAAGCAGTAACTGCTTTATCATATTGTCTCTTTGGGATCGACTTGCTCTCATATAGGCTTGATGCCCTCTTCAGCTCGATTCGGGCCAGAGCTAGTTGACTTTCAGCTGCCTTTAACTGGGCCTCAGCTTGTTCAATCCGGGCTGTGTCCATCGCTAGCATGGCCCGGGCTTTAGCAAGCCCTGCACTTGCCTTATCCACTGCTACATCATAATCCCTCGGATCAAGCGTGGCAATCACCTGACCTTTCTTCACCACCTGATTATCAACTACGTCTAAGGTCAATATAGTACCAGGGATTTTAGAGGAAACAGGATAGATATCCCCGCCCACATATGCGTCTTCTGTACTGGGATAAATCTGCGCATGCTTCCAATATATAACACCAACCACTATAAGACCTGCAACAAATAGGAATATCGCTAGAAGACCTACCCATTTTCTATTCACGCACCTTCTCCTGTAGAATTCTTGATTTTTTTATTGGAGTGCCCTAGTAGATCTCCCGGGCTGTAAGAGCTCGAAGATAATTCATTCTGTTTCATTGGATGCATTCAGATCTCCGCCATGGAAATTTAAAACGGAAATGTCTTCTTTATTCTTTTATCTCCGCAACTGCCTTAAAAATCCAACACATAAAATGAAATAGACCTTACATACTTAGATAAAGCCACCGGGTTTGTCAAGATGACTTTCACACTGCACGTGGTATAAAAATTGAGACTAATGCTGCTTCATGTTAAAAAGGGGATTCCCTATAATTCTCCTTGATTGACCAGAAATATTGACACTAAAATAATTGCAATAACAAAGAATCCATCCCATATGTAATGATGTTCATTAATAAATGACAGATAAGGAGGTAAAGTATAATGGCCAAGTTATCGGTTAGGATAGCGGTATTATGTATTATACTGATTCTCACAGCTTGTGCAACAATTAAGCGGCCTCCCGAAATTAAGATCAGTGCAGAGGCAAACCTTGAAAGACACTCTCAAGAATTCAGGCAAGGAGTCATAAAGGTGACGGACGGGGTATATGTAGCCATAGGTTTTGGGCTTGCCAATTCTGAGCTTATAGTAGGTAATGACGGTGTAATAATAGTTGATACAATGGAGTCTGTAGAAGCAGCTATTCCGGTCAAGAAAGCATTCAGAGAGATTACCAGAAAACCTGTAAAGGCGATAATCTATACCCACTACCACTCGGATCACACATTCGGTGCCACGGTCATGGCAGCCAATGACAACCCGGATATCTATTCATACATAACTACTAAAAGGTATCTAGAACGTATAGTTACGATAACCAGGGACATTACTTACAAAAGGGCAATGAGGATGTTCGGCAATTTCTTGCCAAAGGGAGAGCTTATAAACGACGGGGTCGGCCCATTTCTCAAATATGACAAAGACAAGACAATTGGGCTCCTGCTACCCAGCAAGACTTTCAGCACCCATGAAATTAACCTGGTCATAGCAGGTGTGAGGTTAAAGCTTGTGCATGCGCCGGGAGAGACACCTGACCAGATCTTTATATGGCTTCCTGACAAAAAAACATTACTGTGTGCAGATAATTTCTACAAATCCTTTCCCAACCTTTATACAATACGTGGCACGTCACCAAGGGGTGTGATGGACTGGGTTCATAGCCTGGACGAGATGCGGTCTTTAAAC
>QMLJ01000309.1 GCA_003643935.1 Deltaproteobacteria bacterium
ACCTAGCCCTCCAAAAAAGACTACACCAAGGGATACCGCGATTACAGAGCAAAAGGCCCACATGATCCAGCCTAAAGCTCCTGATATTGACCTTGATGCAGCCGAGGAAAGGAAAAATATGGGTATGACCTGGCCCAAAGAAAACCTACCTTCAACGAAAACAAGTGTTGCCATTGCTATACCTATACTGCCAATAGCGCTTAACAGTGGACTTTCCACCAGGAATTCTACAAGCTTCTGCCTCAGCTTCAGCCTTTTTTTAACAGACTCCAGGCGATCTATGCATTCCTCAATAATCCACTGAGGAGTGGAAGCCCCTGCCAGTACAGCAATCCTACCCATACTTGATATATCGATATTATTCAGCTCCCTAGCCGACTCCACCCTCAACACCCTTTTGTTGTGTTTGCGTGCTATCTCTGCCAACCTTGCTGTATTGGCAGACATCCTTCCCCCGATCACAACAAAAGTATCGTGCTTCTTTGCAAGCATTGCAACCTCTTTCTGCCGGTTTACCGTAGACTCGCATATGGTATTAAATACATCTATCTTATCTACCTTTTGTCTCAAAATAGAGACCATTTCCTTGAAGAGCCCTGCATCAAAGGTGGTCTGTGCAACTATGGCTGCACTCGAAACCCTTGACAGTGCATACGCATCTTCCCTATCCTGGATTACCACCCCTTTATCTCCGGCCACTCCAAGGTGCGATTCCACCTCGGGATGATTCTTGTGACCTACTATCAGTATGCGTTCATGATCTTTGCTCGCGTTTTTGATAATGGCATGCACCTTTATAACCATGGGGCATGTTGCATCAACTATGTTCACGCCCCTTGTTTTAAGTATTGCTCTTTTTCCAGGGGATACACCGTGTGCCCTTATTATCACTATGTCACCATGTTTCAGCTTGGGGTCAGAGGGATTATTTATACTGCCTATGCCACGATTCTTGAGCGCATCTATGACCTGTGGATTGTGAATTATGGGTCCCAGGGTATATATCCTCACCCCTGGATTTTTCTGCCTCACTTTCAGGGCTATATTTATGGCCCTCCTCACCCCAAAGCAGAAACCTGCATTCTTGGCAATGGTGATCTTCATTCAAGACCCTTATCTGGACACTGCGTGCAAGAGATATTCCTGGTTACCCCCTGATCCCTTTATGGGTGCCGGAATTATACCAATAATGTCCATGCCCTCATCCTTGAATAACTTCTCCATGTCTGATAGCACACGGTTAACCACATTAGCATCCCTTACTATCCCCCCCCTTGCGACATCTTTTCTTCCTGCCTCAAACTGAGGCTTAACAAGGGCTATGATTGAAGCCCCATCTCTCAATACTGCCTTGACCTTCCCCACCACGAGCCGCAAGGATATAAAAGATACGTCAAAGGTTGCCACATCACACATCTCCGGTATCATATCGCTTTTTAGATACCTCGCGTTTATGCCCTCAAGGTTTACAACCCTCTTGTCATTTCTCAATTTCCAGTGCAACTGGCCGTGTCCGACATCAAGTGCATATACACGCCTTGCCCCGTATTCTAAAAGAACCTCGGTAAAGCCACCTGTGGATGCCCCTATGTCAATGGCCACCTCGCCTTTAATATCCAAACTAAAATAATCCAACGCGGCTTTGAGTTTAAGGGCAGACCTGCTTACGTATGGAAAAGGTCTCTTAACCTTTATTAGCGCATCCTCAGGTACACTTTGCCCGGCCTTTGTTATGACCTTGTCACCAACCACGATCTCACCTGCCATGATAAGGGCCTGGGCCTTTGCCCTGGATTCCGCAATCCCCCTGGCCACGAGTAGTTTATCCAGGCGTACATTCATAGTATGGCTTTTATGGCATTCCTTATGCCTTCTGCATCAAGTTCAAGAAGCCTAGTCAACCTGCCAACTGATCCATGGCTCACAAACCTGTCAGGTATACCCAGGAGCTTGAATCTAAATGGCATGTTCATGTCATCCAAGACCTCGAGCACAGCGGATCCTAAACCTCCTTTAACAGAGCTCCCTTCCACTACCACGAACCTTCCCTTTGTCTTGGCTACAAAGCTACGTATGGTAGATGCATCAATGGGCTTTGCAAAGACCATGTCTACCACGGCTACCCCATCTATACCCCTGACAGCCTCGAGCGCTGAATAACAAAGTGGCCCGCAGCAAAAAACACTAATCCTATCACCGTCTCTCAAGACTTCTGCCTTACCAAGCTCAAGTCCCCTGTATCCAAGTGGGTTGGGTTGCACCCTCCCCCTTGGATACCTTATTGCAACCGGACCCTGTATCATAAGGGCCTGCTTTAGCATATGAGAAAGCATAATCTGGTCCCTGGGTATCATAAGGGTTATGTTTGGTATGCATCTAAGGTAAGGGATGTCAAAAATGCCGTGGTGGGTAGGCCCATCTTCTCCAACAAGCCCCGCCCTGTCTATTGCAAAGACAACAGGGGCCTTCTGTAGGGCAACATCATGTATTATCTCGTCATATCCCCTCTGCAGAAAGGTTGAATATATGGCCACGTAGGGCCTGAGACCGCTCAAGGCCATGGCAGCAGACATGGTGACTGCATGGCCCTCGGCTATGCCAACATCGTAAAACCTATCAGGGAATGTGTGCGCGAATCTCTTCAGTCCCGTGCCTGACGTCATGGCTGCGCTTACGGCAATCACCCTGGGATTTTTAG
>QMLJ01000310.1 GCA_003643935.1 Deltaproteobacteria bacterium
CAGGATCCTGGGGTGGATTCTGTTATACTTCACATCTTTGCATCAGGTAAGATCAGCCAGCGTTATCTCGAGGGACTTGCCATGATGCAGCATAGGTATGAAAAACCGATCTTAATCTGGCTGGTTGGGATTGGAGAAAAGTATGCAGAAACAAGGCTGGCTGTTGAGAATGCAGGCATGGCGGTCTTCACTGAGATAGGCCGTGCAGTAAGCGTGCTGTCTGGAATCAAGAAACACTATCAGGGACGAGGTAGCTTGGTCTAGTATCAATCATATACTGATCTTCCAGCATTGTTAATACTTTGAGCATGCCAAGCATCTAGTTATAATAGTCATAATATCATCTATTTTTACCGAACACTGATTTCGCACTTGATTGTAATACATGTTTATTGTATGTGAACCATTGCTTCCTTGCTCCTCTATGGGGGCTAATAAACCACAAGGAGGGTTGAATGAATCTTTACGAGACAATGTTTATCGTTGACCCTGAGATAGTAGACGAGGCCTTAGAGAAAATCCTGGATAAATTCAAGGGTATTATATCCAAGGGAGGTGGAGAGATAATAAAGGTTGAGGATAGGGGTCTTAGGAACCTTGCCTACAGGATCAACAAGAAACCAAGGGGTCATTACTTTCTTTTCTACTTCATGTCAGAAGGTGCTCTAGTCCGGGAACTCGAAAGAAACATGCGCATAGATGAAGGCATAATGAGGTTCATTGTGGTAAAGTCAGACAAGGACGTAGACGAACTTAATGTTTCTAAGGACATAGAAGAACCTACGGGCACGGGGATGCAGAAAGATAAAGACGATAAAGACGAAGACGCGGAGACCGAGATAAAGGAGGCTGAGGAGTAAGATGGCGAATGGTAGAAACTATAGGCCAAGGCGGTTTTACAAGAAGAAAACATGTCGTTTTTGCGAGGATAAAAACCTTATAATAGATTACAAGGACGTGAATACCTTGAAGGATTTCATAACAGAGAGGGGTAAGATACTACCAAGGCGTATAACCGGTACGTGTTCAAGGCACCAGAGGGAACTTACCAGGGCGATAAAGAGGGCACGCATAATGGCCCTATTGCCTTTTACAGTGCACGAGTAAAGTGGCAAGATACCCTATCAGTCAGAGGGCCCTGTTGTTTTTCAACGGGGTCTTTATTTTTATGTGCATATCCCTTGTGGTATTCCCAGGCCTTGTCATGCCCGTGGCTTTCTTTCTCCCTTCCATGTATTACATCTGGTCAGGAAGGCTTGTTAACAAGCGCTTTTTACTGCTGAGCCTGGCCCCACTCCTATTGGCCTTCATACCGGCATGTTTACAAGGTGCTATAATATATGGGTGTATGCTGGGTTTCAGCGTTATCCAGAAGATATACATAGATAAAGAGCACCCAGGGCTATCTGTGCTGCTTCCCTCTGCCTTTTTGGTTATGATCTTCATGATCTACCTGGGTATAAGGGCGTACATGCTCTCCAAGGGTCCATTATTCGTAATGAACCAGTGGGTACACCAGGTGATGGACCAGGTGGCAGGTGTCTATGAGCACATGCTCACAAAGGATCAGTTAATGGAATTCAGGATCAACAGGCCGACCATGGAGCACAGAATAGTCATGCTTATGCCGGTCTTGGTGACCCTGATGATAAGCCTGGTCGCATGGTTTAACCTAATTATTGTGAGCAATGTAAAGCAAGGACTTGGGCTGAGGAACTGGAGAAGCCCAGAATGGCTCGTCTATGCCTTTATTGCGGCTGGCGTAATGACATTGGTACCTTCACGACCTGTAAGCATTGTTGGAGTTAATGCCATAGGCCTGTTGTTGATTGTATATTTCTTCCAGGGCATGGCAATAATTGCCTTTTACCTGTATTTAAACAGGTGGAGACTTTTTATCAAGGTGATCATTTACGTATTGATTTTCACCCAGGTATATATAATGTTTATTGTTGCAGGCCTGGGACTGTTTGATACCTGGTTTGATTTCAGGACGAGAATAAGTAACAGGAGAAAAGGAGATACGGCATGAAAGTAGTTCTTTTGGAGACCATAGATGGACTTGGAGAAGTAGGTAGTGAAGTCAGGGTTAAGGACGGCTTTGCAAGAAACTTCCTGATTCCGAAAGGTAAGGCAATGGAGGCGACTGACCCAAATCTTAAGGCATTCAGGGATAAGATAAAGGCCAGGATTAAGAAAGAGACAAGGACAAAAAACGAGGCGCTAATGCTCGCGGAGAAACTTAGTGAGCTGAATATAAGTTTTACCGTTAAGACCGGTAAGGAAGGAAAACTCTTTGGTTCTATAACCAACACCAACATCCATGAAGCACTCCAGGAAAGGGGCTTTGACGTAGACAAGAAAAAGATAATGCTTGGTGAGCCCATTCGTCATATTGGATCCCATGAGGTTATGGTGAAGTTGTATCCAAATGTAACGGCAAAGCTGAAGATTGAAGTCAAGGAAGAAGAATAGTCGATTAAGCATAATTGAAGTGAAGTCTCATGGAATTATAGCTTAAATAAGAGAGGTGTAAGAAAGGGGTGGCAGACCTGGCAGAAGAGATACCTCATAGCAAGGATGCCGAGGAATACATCCTTGGAGCTGTACTGCTGGAAAATTCCTCTCTGGATGAGGTTATCCAGATAATAAGGCCTGATGATCTTTATTCTGAGAGAAACAGGATCATTTTCGAGG
>QMLJ01000311.1 GCA_003643935.1 Deltaproteobacteria bacterium
CATACCTATCCACCCCAGTGCTCCCACTCCAGTGGCCAGCAGCATAAAAGGTATGTGAGGCAGCCCAGGTATCAAGCCAAAGAAAAAGATAATGGCTGCAGCGCTCAAAATGGCCATGGGCTGAAAAGATAACTGTTTGGAAAGCATCCTGCCCATTGACATATCAACAGCTGACTGCGTTACTATGATACCTGCTGCGGTTGATATAATCAGCGCAGGTATCTGGGATACTAGGCCGTCACCGATGGTAAGCGTTGTATATGTCTTTAAAGCATTTGATAATGGCATATGCTGCTGCACAACACCAATAAGTATGCCACCGACGATATTAACAAGGGTTATAATGATACCGGCTATTGCGTCTCCCCTCACAAATTTCGTGGCCCCGTCCATTGCCCCGTAGAACTCCGCCTCTCTGCTTATTATCTCACGCCGCCTTCTTGCATCCTCCTCTGTTATTATGCCTGCATTGAGATCGGCATCTATTGCCATTTGCTTCCCAGGCATTGCATCCAGGGTAAACCTTGCAGTTACCTCTCCTATCCTGGTTGCACCCTTGGTGATTACAACGAAGTTTATGACCACGAAAATCGTAAAGACCACCAGTCCAACAATATAGCTCCCACCAACCACGAACTGACCGAAAGCATTTATCACTCTCCCAGCCGCCAGCTCACCTTCAGACCCGTGGAGTAGTATCAACCTCGTAGAGGCAACATTAAGTGATAACCTGTACAGGGTTACCACGAGTAGAAGTGATGGAAACACCGAGAAGTCAAGCGGGTTTGTAGTATACATGGATACCATAAGGATGATCAGTGCAATGGTAATGCTAAACGTCAGAGTAATGTCTAGCACAAAGGTGGGCATGGGAATGAGTACTACGATGAGTACTACGAGTACGCCTGCCGCCATTACCATGTCGTTGATAAACTTTGTGGGCATGCCAAATGTCAATGACGTTGTATCAGCCATTCAGAGAACTCCCCTTGATTTGATACACATACGCCAATATCTCAGCCACTGCCCTGTAAAGTTCCTCGGGTATCACCTCGCCCACATCGACTGACGTGTAAAGTGCATGGGCTAGAGGCTTATTCTCAACAATAGGAATAGATGCATCCCTAGCAACTTCCCTTATCCTCTCTGCCAACTTACCAGCTCCCTTTGCCAAAACTACCGGTGCTATCATCTTTCCCCTAACGTACTGCAAGGCGATTGCCAAATGTGTCGGGTTGGTTATAACCACATCGGCTTTGGGCACCTCGTGTATCATTCTCTGCCTTGCCAGATGCAGCTGTATGGACCTGATCCTACTCTTTATCTGTGGATTACCCTCGGTCTGCTTCAATTCTTCTTTCACCTCGACCTTGGTCATCATGAGATCCTGCTTGTGCTGCCACCTCTGGAAGATAAAATCAGCAAGGGCAATAAACACAAACACCCACAATGCATTCCAAAGAAGATGCATGACAGACCTAAAAAACGTCAAAAGAATGACACTAATATCACAATTTATAAGCGCTGGCAGGTACGGAAAATCTTTTTTTATTGACTGATAAGATACAAGCGCGATTACCATGAGTATTACTATGCATTTTATAAGCTGTTCCAAGCCTCTGAAACTAAAGAACTTTTCTTTTATTCCCTTTAACGGGTTCAGCTTTGAGAGCTTTGGCTTTATGGGCTCAGCGCTTATAACAAAGCCTGTCTGCGATATATTGGAAAGGACACCCACAACAAGAAAGACCATAAGAATCGGCATCAGCATCCCTGCCATCAGGTATACACCATTGCCAAAAACCTCTACCAGGGAGGCTTGGGACCCGTCCCACAGGAGAAGGTTACCTATGTACATCCTAGCCGCAGAGGCCATCTTCATCCCCACAGCCGGTATGTAGAAATAAAACGATACTATGGTTGCAAAAAACAGAAGGGCGGTAGACACCTCCATGCTCTTGGAGACCTGCCCCTTTTCCCTGGATTCCCTTATCCTTTTCGCAGTAGGTTGTTCGGTTCGTTCCTGTCCATCTTCGTTTTCTTTTGGCATACAAAGGCATACTATGCGAAATGTGTACCACACGGCACCTTGCTAGAACACGGATATGAAGAAGATCTTCTAATACCGGCTTGAATCATTTAGCCTTTTCATATAAAAGGCCTTGTTTAAAGGACCATGAAACATTTCAAGATATTTCTAGCTATGGTGCTAGTCCTTGTACTGAGCTGCTCAGATGCCCACTCTAAGCAGGCCAAGGGCATGCATAGTACATACAACATAGGGGTTTTCCTGCCCCTTACAGGGCCTCTAAAGAGTCTTGGTGAAAAACAGCGAGAGGGGATAACACTTGCAAATATCCTAAGGCCTTATGCAGATGGACATAAGATTCGCCTTATTTTCAAGGATACTAGGTGTGACCCCAGACATACGTCAGAGATTGTATTTGAGCTAATTAAAGACTACAGGCCATTGTGTCTCATCGGAGGTGTTACAAGCGCCGATGCACTGCCTGCAATAAAGTTGGCCACTAGATTCAAGGTTCCTGTTGTGATCACTACAGCCACAAGTCCGCTTATAATGGGTAACAGCGATTATGCATGGAGGGTATGCCCATCAGATTCATTGCGGGCAAAGGTATGTGCAAACTTAGTGATGCACAAAACAGATAACGGAAAGGTGGCGCTGATA
>QMLJ01000312.1 GCA_003643935.1 Deltaproteobacteria bacterium
CGTGAGACCGACCAGCTGGAGAATGAAAAGGGAAGGACAAGCCTGCTCATAGATGTGCTGGGGGCACTGAACAGGTCGTCTAAGATATCAGAGGCCCTAGAGAGCTCCTCGGGAATACTCCTGGGTTCTGGCTTGGTAAAGTCATTCCTTGCCGGGATTAAGCTAAAGGGTTCCATATTTGTCTACGAGCAGAAGCAAGGCGAGGCAGGAAGATTCTTACAGGTGGGTGAGGAGGAGCTTAAGACACTCATACTCTCTGGGAAGTATACAACAGGCACAACCTATCCATCAGGGGCCTTTGCTTACATGGAAATGGTTCAAGATGCCCTTTTAATGGACAGATCCCTGGTTAACGTCCTTATTGAAGGTGTTACATCCAGCTTGGTTCGCATATCTTCCGAGAATGCAAGGGAGGAACAGGAAATACAGTTGAGGGACGCCCTTTACAGCGTTTCTATTGAGAGGCAAAGGGCAGAGGATGCACTGGGTCTTAACAGGGAGCTGATGGATGCATCCTTGGTAGGGCTATGCCTTCTAGATGATAAGGGCTTTGTTGAGGTGGAGAACAAAACGTCCAGGGAGATAAGGGATACCCTGGGCATTGGTGTAAAAGACTTTTCAAGTGCACTCGCGAATCTCAGTAAGGCACCAGCAACTAAAATAAGGGATGCGATTAGATCAAGGCACGAGGTGGATCTGAGATGGGAACACGACTCGGGCATATACAGGTTTATGGTTAGACCACTAAAGGTTAACATGTGTGTGCTAGTAATGATGTGGGACATAACAAAGGATGTTGAGCAGGAAGAGAAATTGCTTGCGTATTCCAAGATGAGCGCCATAGGTAACCTTGCCGCATCCATGGCTCATAATATGAAGAGCCCGCTTGGCGCCATACAGGGCTTTGCCAGGATAATGAAGGACGATATAACATCCGGTCGAGTTGAGGTATTAAGGGAAGGTGCAAGGGACGAGGACTTTGCGGGCATGGTTGATTCTGTCCTTAAAGGATCAGAGAACGTGCTTTCCATGATAAACCAGCTGCTGGATCTGACGAGGAAAAAGGACGCACCTGCAGAGGACACGGACCTCTCGCTCCTGGTAGATGAGGTCTTCACCGTGGTAAAGTCCCAGGCAGATGCATCCGGGGTATTACTGGTCAAGGACGTAAGAGTTCCGAGGGCAAAGATAAGGCAGCAGGCAGTGAGGCAGGTAATCATGGCACTTGTGTTGAATGCCATATCAGCATCCAAGGCAGGTCAGGAGGTCATTGTAAGGATAGGCGAGGGTGATGACAAGGGCCTTGTGATCACGGTCAAAGACCTTGGCATGGGAATGACACGTGCAGAGATCAGCAAGATATTTGATCCCCTGTATACAAACTGGCCGTCGAGAACAGGACTTGGCCTGGGCCTTGCCCTTGTCATGGACATAGTGAAGTCCTTGGAGGGAAGGATCTGGGTGGATTCAGAACTTGGAAAGGGCTCTGAATTTCACGTGTTTATACCAAAGGTTGTTTAAGAAGGCATGAGGGAAAAGGTCCTTATAGTTGAAGACGATTCTGTATTCAGGCATTACCTGTTTCAGGTATTAAAATACGACTTCGATGTTACCTTGGCAGAAGGTCCAAAGGAGGCCCTTGAAAGGCTTGAACAGGATCGTTATGAACTTATGATCACGGACCTCAGGATGCCTGCAATGGATGGCAGGGACCTTGTAGAAAAGGTACACCATGAGATAGATCCAGAGATAATGGTGATAGTGATAACCGCATATGAGGACGATTGGCCTGCTGACGACGCCCTCACCAGCCATGTGTTCAGGTATCTGAGAAAAGGCTCGTTTCTACCTGGTGAGCTTAAGCAAAACGTTTACAAGGCCTTGGAGATAAAGAGGACTGTTCTCTCTCTTAGGGATTCCAGGCAAAGGGCGGATGATAAAGAGAAGGTTTTGAGAAAGATCTTTGAAAATTCGGAAGAACCTCTTTTTATTACCGATAGTACATTGAAACCCGTGCTGGTAAACAAGGGCCTTGAGATGATAACCGGCTATACCAGGGATGATTTAAGTTCCATGAGGGTTGAAGATCTCTTCTGTGAACCTGACAGGTCAAAGATTGCCGGGTTTCTTGGCGAGGTGCTGAGAGGTCTGGATGTAAAGCCCCTTGTTGCAAGGATTAGGCGGGCAATTGGAGCTGACAAAGAAGTAGAACTCTCAGCCAGTCTTGTAAGACTGAATAATTCAACAATTTTTCTAAAGGGTACCATAAGGCCGATTGATTCTGAAAGGCCTTTCAGAGATAATCTAGAGAGACGCCTGAGGGAACTCTCTTTAAGCCTTGAAAACAAGGAGACCAGGCTTAAGGATCTTGACCGCAGGTTGAGAGAGGTTGTTGATAATACCCGTGATATCGTTATATTCTTTGACTCTGATCTGAGATGTGAGCTTGCAAACACGAGGTTCAAGGAAGTCCTGGGATATACTTTAAAGGATATCAAAGACAAGAAGCTAAGATGGAAGGATATCCTTCACCCCGAGGATGTCCATGTTCTGGACGATATATCGAATGCAGTAAAAAAAAGGCTAAGGCATGCCAGTGGAGATGTAAGGCTGAAGACAAGTCTCGGTTCGACCGTGTTTTTGAGATACAGGGCATCCATGAGTTATAATAGTGATAAAATGCTTAAGA
>QMLJ01000313.1 GCA_003643935.1 Deltaproteobacteria bacterium
AAGAGATCACCATACCACCAAGGAGAGTTGTGACCTTCTCTCTTTCAAACGTGCTACGGGCAAGACTTTCCAAATAGAGCAAGCTATATTTGAGCCGTCCGGATCACCCGTGAATAATAGAGACATAATTTTGCCTGACTACAAATAAATGGACTATATAGAAAAAGGGCAGTGCCCCGTCCCCAGGAAACCTGCCCTTTTCTTCAATCCCATTCTATTCTTGCTGAATTGTTATTCCTTTGTTTTTATACGCTCACCTTACCTTCCTTCATAGTTTTCGTGGGCCTGAACACCTCTACGTTAAACTTATCCGCCAGCTCCTCACATTTCTTTACCAGGGTCTCATAGCCTATGCTCTTTGCAAGTGTAAACGGTCCAACACCTGCTCCACCGCCGTTTGCCATGGCAAGGTCAATTACCTTGGGATCATCTACAACGCCTTCTTCCAAAAGCTTTGTGGCTTCGTTTACCTGGAGTGCTATAAGGTGGGTTATATCAAACTCTTTTGTTGCCTTGGATGTATCAATATTAGGCCTGCCTGAAGACCAATCATAAAAACCTTTCCCTGTTTTCTTGCCCAGTTCCTTGGCATTGACCTTTTCTTCGAGCACCTTGGATGGCTTGTATTCAGGGGAGAGCACCTCGGAAAAGTATTTCAAGGAGTGATAGGCCACGTCAAGACCCACGTAGTCGGCAAGTTCAAATGGTGTCATGGGCATTACTGCCTTGAATGCTGCATCAAACTCCTCTGGTGTTGGACTCCCTGCATCCATTATCTTTGAAATCAATAGGCTGGTGGGTGCATTCACCCTGTTGTAAATGAACCCAGGGGAATCCTTCTTCACAATGACGGGCACCTTTCCAAACTTCTCGGAAATGTCGTAGGTTATCTGGACTGTTTCATCCGATGTGTTCTTTCCCTTTATAACCTCGACTAGCTTCATGAGTATTGCCGGGTTAAAGAAATGCATGCCGACTACCTTGTCCTCCCTGTTTGTGGCACTTGCAATCTCTGTTATACTCATGTTGGACGTATTTGTAGCCAGTATCGCATGCTTGGGACTCAGCTCGTCCAGGTCCTTGAAAACACTCTTCTTGAGGTCCATGATCTCGGGCACGGCCTCTATTATGAAGTCAGCATCCTTGACCGCCTCCTCGAGGTCAACAAGGGGCATCAACCTTGCCAGGGCGTCCTTGCTTGCATCCTCTGTTATCTTATTCTTCTGTACGAGTTTTGCCAGACTCTTCTTTATCGTATCCACGCCCCTGTCTACAAACCTCTGCTCAATATCGCGCATCGCCACCTCGTAGCCAGCAAGTATGGCCACCTCTGCTATACCGTTACCCATATCACCTGCACCTATGACTGCTATCTTTTTTACGTCATCTGCCTTCATAAAATACCTCCTTTTACTTTCAATAATGCTTTTTATTTACTTTCCCTTGAATACAGGTTTTCTCTTCTCAAGAAAAGCGGTGAAACCTTCTGTTGCATCCTCTGAACGGGAGACAATCTTGGTGCCCTCCAGCTCGACCTCCAGACCCTTTTCTATACCGTGGTAGAGCCCCGCATCTATTGCCCTTAGGACCCTTTCCACTGCAATGGGTGGCCTCTCGGCGAGCCTGCTTGCAAGTTCATTAACATCGTCCATCAACTTTCCTGGTTCCGAGACCATGTCAACCAGACCTATCTCAAGGGCCTCGGTGGCATTAAGCCTCTTGCTGAACAGTATCAAGTCAAGAGCCTTTGAACGCCCTATTGTTCTGGTCATTCTCTGCGTGCCACCCCAGCCAGGTATTATCCCAAGATTAAGTTCGGGCAGGCCTATCTTTACCTTGGGGGCGTTCAACATTATCCTGAAATGACACGCCAATGCAAGTTCGCAACCACCGCCCAGTGCAAAACCGTTTATCGCGGCAATCACTGGCTTGGGAAACCTGTCTATTCGTGTCCAGACCTCTTGGCCCTTTGGGCCTGTCTTGTCCGCATTTGCAGCATCGGTTACGTCAAAACCTGCTGAAAACCCTTTTTCGCCGGCACCTGTTATTATTAGTACCCTTGTCTCCCTGTCCTGCTCTACATCATCAAGTGCCCTCTCGATGTCTTCAAGTGTTGCCAGGTTAATCGCATTTGCAGGTGGATGGTTGATGGTAAGTGTTGCTACATGATCCCTCTTCTCAAGTATTATGTTCTCATACCCCATAGAGAATTACCTCCTTGATATATTAATAGATTTAACGTACATATGTATTGCTGTTGTTATTAGATTATCAGATAAGGATAGGACAAGTAAAGCATATAATCAATGTATAAGGGGGGCCATGGCTTATAGCAATAACACTCTATGCGGTATATTCCACAATCAGGCCCTGCGCTATGGGAAGGGGCATACATTCCTCAGGGCAAAGTTTGACAACGAGGGTCGGCCCACCCAGGATTACAGGGACCAGACATGGGATGAAGTACGTTCTCAGGTGTTTGACCTTGCCCGTGGCCTTATCAAGCTTGGTCTAAAGAAGGGAGACAGGGCCGCTATATTCTCAGAGCGCCGCCCAAGGTGGATTATAGCAGACCAGGCAATACAGGCATGCGGAGCAATAGGTCCCCTATACCCTACCCTCTCTGAAGATGAGCTCGCATACATGCTGAGTGACAGCGGAACAAGGATAGCAATCGTATCTGACCA
>QMLJ01000314.1 GCA_003643935.1 Deltaproteobacteria bacterium
AATACAACAACATCAAGTACCTTATCACGCATGGTAGTAGACTAGCATCTTGGACATTCTATTTAAACAGGATAAAGCACCGCAACTCTCTTTAACCATCAGTTCCTGGATAGTGTCATGAGGTAGGATCTCAGGTTTACTTTCTTGTTCTTAAGACCCAATTTCTTCCTGATATTGTTCCTGTGGAATTCGATTGCCCTGTCTGAGACATTCAGGATATCAGCCATTTCCTTGGTGGACTTGCCTTCTTTTACCAGGTTTGCCACTTGTATCTCCATGGGAGTGAAATTCAGGTATTTGGAAGAGACCCTGCTAAGGAAAGGTGATATGATGTTCTCTAGGTTTGACTTTATAATCCCCACATATGTGTTCTGTTCACCGTCAAGCCTGCTGGATTCAAGCTTTTCAATATATGGGAATATCAGTTCCTTTACATTGGTGAGCACCTTTTCCTCCAGCTCTTCCCTGTCCTGCTCCCTCCTCTTGAGAAGTACCTTAAGTGCTGTATTTGCCTCTGCAAGGTTCAGGGATTCAAGCCTGAGCTCTTTTTCCTTCAGCATAAGTTCGCTTTCTGCTAGCTTACGTTCCTCTATCTCCTTCCTGAGCTTCTCGTTAGCATGTACGAGTTCCCTTGTCCTTTCTTCAACCTTTGACTCGAGTTCCTGGTTGAGTTTTTCCAGATTTTCCTTGGCCTTCTTAAGATCTGTTATGTCCGAGAAAGAGGCCATCAAGCACACCGGCCTGCCCTCGTCATCCCTCACCAGATTAGCTGAAAGGAGTATATCAACAGGTGTGCCGTCCTTCCTTTTTCCAACACCCTCACCAACCCAACTTCCATGCTCAAGCACAGAACGCAGGGCCTCCTCAGCCACTTCCTTTGACCCTGCAAACATCATGGCGTTCTTACCTATGATCTCTGATCTGTCTACACCACCCCACATCCTGAGCCCCGCATCATTCACATAGGTAACGTTGCCCTCAAGGTCTGCCACGGCTATACCATTCATGGACGACTGAATCGCATACTCCTTGAGCCGCAACTCATCCTCCATGCGCTTGCGTTCCGTTATGTCCATATAGGACGCCATGGTACATATGGGCGCCCCTTTATCGTCGTAAACGAGATTAGCAGATAGATGCACGATAATGGTAGAACCATCTCTTCTTTTCCCAGCTATCTCTCCGGACCACCAGCCCTTTTTAAGAAGCGAAATAAGTGCCTGCCTTGCCTCTTCCTCTGACTCGGCAAACTCTATGACGTGCCTGCCCAGTATCTCTGATGCATCATCCCCACCCCACATCTCCAGGGCTGCCTTGTTCACGTACATTACCCTACCTTCGAGATCTCCTATGGCTATGCCGCTAATGGAAGAGGCTATGGCCCTATCCCTTATTTTCATCTGTTCATCTATACTGGTGCTTATAGCAAAGCCTTTATCCTTGATGGATTCAGATGCCTTGTCCGCCATTTCTTTCTTTTTTTTCCGAGGAGCCATGCAAAATTCCCCCCTGTGCTATAATCTTCACCAGGCTAAATACCTATCGCCATTTCCCTGTGGATATCTTTAACGCCCTTGCCCAGGTTAAAAGAAAGTACACAATATATACAACAGCTTAATATGTTAACATGGTTTTTCCTTGAAACCTTCTAGAATATGGATTTTTTTACAAGCTCACGGTATGAAGCCAGCACATCTCTATATCTTTCCGCAAGATCGAAGGCATCTATTGATCCTTTCATAAGCTCTCTCAGGAGCTCTTGCTTGGTCTCTATATGCGATCTTAGGGTATCATCGTCAATACAGCCGATAAACATCTCCACCGTCTTCCTCCTCAAGGGTCTTGAAGAATTAGACAGAAGTAAAAATATAGTATTATTAGTGAGGTCAGCTATGAAGTCCTGTTCCATGAGTTCTAGCTCAACTATCCTATCCCTGTTATGAATGGATCTGATCTCTTCCTCAATCATGTCCATGAATTTCCTCAAATCCATGGGCGTTAATCTCCTAGCGCCAAGCTTGATCATCTCAGGTTCTATGGCTATCCAGTACTCCCAGATCTCGTCTATAAGATACCTATCAATCTCCCAGTTCAGACCATCCTTGCCAGTATTAGACAGGAGTAACCCGAAAGAGTCTATGCCCGTGTTTTTAAGATAATCCTTTACATATATTCCGTCACCACGCCTGATATCCAGTAGGTGCAGGGCCTCCAGTTGCTTAAGTGCAGTTCTCAAAGATGTCCTGTTTATCCCCATTATCCTGGCCAACTCCCTCTCAGGGGGCAGTTTTGTACCTGGTTCAAGCTCTTTTGAGAAGATCTGCCTCATAATGGTGCCTACAATTCTCTTGTAGGCCTGTTGTCCTTTTGCCATTACGCCTATTCACCCCGTTAATCTCTAAAAATCTATCTATCAATGCCCTAAACTCCCTGGGCATAATTCCCGGTCTTCATAAATAGGGGAATTATCTCCTTGACATCCCTCGCCTGCATGTATTAATGTTTAAACCAATTTTAGTAATTAATCAACCATAAGTAAAAATGAGCACATAAGACCTATTTAATCATAAACCTTGCATGATGCAAGGTTTGTTTTGTCTTACTTGTATTTATTCATGAATAGGAGGTTCAATTGCGGGAGGTTTATATCATAGGTGTCCACACGACTAAATTCGGGAGACAC